>NZ_JBVHHB010000011.1:9181-244550 GCF_055561295.1 Kitasatospora sp. NPDC022785
CAGGACGAAGTTGAACCCGGCTGCGGCGTGCGGTCCGCCCGCGGGACACGTGCCCTTGTCCGGGAAACCGTCGAAGTACATTCCGTGGCACCGCGCGCAGAAGCGCCAGTCACGCTGGGCGGTCGGAGTGTCCTGAATATCGTGCGGCAGGACGAAGTTGAACCCGGCTGCGGCGTGCGGTCCGCCCGCGGGACACGTGCCCTTGTCCGGGAAACCGTCGAAGTACATTCCGTGGCACCGCGTGCAGAAGCGCCAGTCACGCTGGGCGGTCGGAGTGTCCTGAATATCGTGCGGCAGCGCGAAGTTGAACCCGGCTGCGGCGTGCGGTCCGCCCGCGGGACACGTGCCCTTGTCCGGGGAACCGTCGAAGTACATTCCGTGGCACCGCGTGCAGAAGCGCCAATCTGTTTGATGAGGCATCGATTCCTCCATTGCTGCTTGAACTTAGCTCTGAGCGGGTCGAATTGCGAGCGACCGGTTGCAGCGCATGCTAGTTGGTCACCCCGACCGGCCCCGCGGAACAACTTCATGGCCTGTCGCCGTCCTTGTCGGCGTGCGAGCCGGGCGCTACGCGAATGTGCGTCACTGATTCCCAGAACGTAGGAGGAGGCGCGGGTCGCAACGACCGCACACCCACACGCTCGTCCAGCTCCTCGGTCACGCCCGGAGAATCGATAACCCACCGCGGTCCGGTGTCCCGTCAACCACGGAGCGGGACCCTCAATTTCCATACTGACCCTGGCACAAGTGGCTCGCAAAAGGACCGCCGGCCCGCGGCCCGACCGGCGCGACCGGGCCCGACCGCGCCCAGAGCCGTACGTTCTTCCTATGGGCGCGCTCTCCGCCGTCATCGGCGACACCGCCGACGCGTACCGGACGCGGCTCTTCAACATCGCCGTCCCCCAGCTGTTCGATGCCCTCGGCGTCACGCTCGGGACGCTGGTGTACGGGCAGGGCTGGACGGCCGTCGCCGTGCTCACGACGGTCGCGCCGGTCTCCGCATGTTCTCCTCGATCGGCGCCGTCGCCTCCGCCTCGGGGCTGCTGCTCCTGCTCAACGCCGTGGTCGGCGCCGGCCTGCCGATGCCCGCCCCCTGGTGGAAGCCGCCGTTGCTGCTCGCCCTCGGCGGCGCGGTGGTGCTGGTGCTCACCCTGGTCGCCTGGCCGCTGCGCGGCGGCGTGCCGGAGCGGACGGCGGACGGCCCGGACAAGCCGGACGAACAGCGGGACGGCGTGCTGGCCCCGCTGCACCAGGAGGTCCGGGCCGCGCGGGTGATCGCGGCCCCCGGGCCGGGCCGACGGCTCCGCCGGACCGTCCTACGAGACGCCCTGGTCCTGGATCCGCTGCCAGGGCCGGTCCGCCTCCAGCGCGAACGCCAGCTCCAGCAGCAGCCGCTCCTGGCCGTGCGCCGCCGACAGGTGCACTCCGACCGGCAGGCCGTTGCCCGCCGGCTCGGCCGGCAGCGAGATCGCCGGGCCGCCCGTCACGTTGTTCACCGGAGTGAACGCCACGTAGCGGTGCAGCCGGTCCAGCAGCTCCTCGAAGGCGACGTTCGGGCTCAGGTGCCCGATCGGCGGCGCCATGTGCGCGAGCACCGGCGAGAGGATCACGTCGTGGTCCCGGAACAGCCCCGCGTACGCCGCCTCGGTCCGCCGCAGCCGGCGCAGCACGCCCGGCGTCTTCATGAACTCGCGGTGGAAGGTGCGCCGCAGACCCGTGGTGAGGCCGTCCAGCTTGCGGGCCTGGAAGCCCGGGTCCAGCAGCAGCTTGCCGGTGGTGGCGATCAGAAAGGCGATGTAACCCCAGTAGAGGGTGAAGTCCCGGGAGAACTCCTCGCCGAACGGCAGCGTGGTCGGCGTCACCTTGTGCCCCAGCGCCTCCAGCCGCCCCGCCGTCCGCTCCACCGCGTTGCGGGTCGGCCCGTCGGTGACCGCCACCGGCGAGTCGAGCACCAGCCCGACCCGCAGCGGCCGCTCGCCGGGTCCCTCCACCAGGCCGAGCGGCGGCAGCGCCGGGTTTCGGTGGTGGCGTTCGGCCTCCGCGAAGAAGACGGCGGTGTCCCGGACGGAACGGGTGACCACGCCGTCGGTGACCAGGTCGATCGGCAGCCGCCGGCCCTGGTCGTTGGCGACCAGCCGGCCCCTGGTCGGCTTCAGCCCGACCAGCCCGCAACAGGCCGCCGGGATCCGGATCGACCCGCCGCCGTCGTTGGCGTGCGCGATCGGGACGACGCCGGCCGCGACCAGCGCGGCCGCCCCGCCCGAGGACGCCCCCGGCGAGTGCGAGGGCCGCCACGGGTTGCGCACCGGCCGGGCCTCGGCGAACTCGGTCGAGGCGTTGAGGCCGAACTCCGGCAGCCGGGTCTTGCCGAGGACGGCCAGCCCGGTACTGAGGAACTGCTCGGCGAAGCCCGCGGTCCGCCGAGCCGGCTTGGCCCGGAACGCCGAACTCCCCTGCCCGGTCGGCATTCCCCGCAGGTCCACGTTGTCCTTCAGATAGCTCGGCACCCCGAACAGCGCGCCGCCGTCACCGGCCGGCGCCGTCCGCGGCTGCCCGTACGCGGCGAACGCGACCGGCGCCAACGCCGCGTCGACGCGCTCCGCCCGCGCCGCCGCGGCCGCCGCCAGCTCCGCCGGACTGACCTCCCCGGCCCGTACCGACGCCGCCAGCGCCACCGCGTCGTGCTCCCCCAGCGCGTCGTCCCCGAACGCGTGGACCCGCTCCTCCGCCATACGACTCCCCATCCCCTACCGGCCGGTAATACCGCGCGAGTTCCGCAGTCTAGGCCCGTGGACTCCGTCCGGACAGCCCGCCGTTCCGCCGGAAATCCGCTACCCCGGGCAGGTCCGGCCCGGCCATGATGGCGGCATGACGAACGGGAACGACCAGGAGGCGCCGGGCCTCTGCGTGGTGGCCAACGTGGCACGGGAGACCACCCACGGCGAGGGCGGGCTGGAGATCCGCACCGGGCTGCGGCACTTCGCCGCCGGGGCCAAGGTCTGGATCGCACCGCTGCGGTGGGGCGGCCCGGACGTGCACGTCGTCGGCCGGCACCGGGGCAACGGCCGCCGCTACACCGGGATCGTCGTCCCGCGCAGGTTCCTGGAGAACCTCCGCGTAGCCACCGTCCACAGCCCGGCGCTGCTGCGGGCGCTCGGCGGCGGGCCGCTCTGGACGGCCGAGGACGCCGAGTCGTACGTGCGGTTCTGGGGCACACCGAGGCTGGCGACCCAGGTCCACGTACCGGGCGAGCCTTTCGTCCGCCGGATCAGGCCGGTCACCGACCCGCCACCGATGGAGCTGGAGTACGAGGGCGCCACCTACTACCTGGCCCACTTCAACGCCAACCGCGCCCGCTACTCACCGCTGCCGCCGCCCCCCGAGCCCTCCCTGCCGGCCGAACCCTCCCCGCCGGCCGGCACCTGAGGCTCCGGACCGGCGCACCGGACCGCCCCGGCTCGCCCGGGCCGCCGAACCCGCCGCCTGCCCGGCCGGCCCAACTATCCTGCCGAGCAGCCCGAGTTCCCACCGAAAGCCGGTCCCATGCTCGACTACGACGACACCGGATTCCGCCGCGACGGCGCACCGCACCGGATCATCTCCGGCGCCGTGCACTACTTCCGCATCCACCCCGACCTCTGGGACGACCGCCTGCGCCGGCTGCGCGCCCTGGGCGCCAACACCGTCGACACCTACGTCCCCTGGAACTTCCACGAACTCCCTTCCGGTGAGGTGGACTTCACCGGCTGGCGGGACCTCGGCCGGTTCGCCGCACTGGCCCGCGCCAACGGCCTCGACGTGATCCTGCGCCCCGGCCCCTACATCTGCGCGGAGTGGGAGTTCGGCGGGCTCCCGGCCCGGTTGCTCGCCGCCGACGGCCTGCGGCTGCGCTGCGCCGACCCGGCCTACCTGGCCGAGGTGGACGGCTGGTTCGACGCCGTGGTGCCGGAGATCCTGCCACTGCTGGCGAGCCGCGGCGGCCCGGTGGTGGCGGTCCAGATCGAGAACGAGTACGGCAGTCACGGCAATGACGCGGCCTACCTGGCCCATCTGCGCGACGGCCTGCTCACCCGGGGCGTCGACTGCCTGCTGTTCACCGCCGACGGCGCCGAGGACACCATGCAGCAGGGCGGCACCATCCCCGGCCACCTGTCCACCGCCACCTTCGGATCCCGGCCCGCCGAGCGCTTCGAGGTGCTCCGCCGCCACCAGCCCAAGGGCCCGCTGACCGCCATGGAGTTCTGGATCGGCTGGTTCGACCAGGTCGGCGGGCCCCACCACGTCCGGGACGCCGAGGAGTCCGCCCGGGCGCTCGACGACCTGCTCGCCACCGGAGCCTCCGTCAACCTCTACATGGCGCACGGCGGCACCAACTTCGGCTTCTGGGCCGGCGCCAACCACACCGGCGCCCACCCGGAGGACGCCGGCCACCAGCCCACCGGCACCAGCTACGACTACGACGCGCCGATCGGCGAGGCGGGCGAACTCACCGACAAGTTCCACGCGTTCCGCGCCGTCATCGGCAGGTACGTCCCGCTGCCCGGGACGGAGCTGCCGCAGCCGCCGCCCCGCATCTCCCCGCAACGGATCGGACGCCCCACGGGCCGCGCCCGCCTGCTGGCCTCCCTCGACGCCCTGTCCACCCCGCTGCGCCGGGCCGCGCCCGAACCGATGGAGAAGGTCGGCCAGTCGCTCGGCCTGATCCACTACCGCACCCACGTCCCCGGCCCGCGTCCCGCGATGCCGTTGCGGATCGACGGCATCGGCGACCGCGCCCACGTTTTCGCCGACGGGGTGCCGCTCGGCGTCCTGGACCGCAACGCCCCCGGCGAGACCCTTCCGCTGGCGACCGGGCCGGCCGGCGCGACCCTCGACATCCTGGTCGAGGCGCTCGGCCGGGTGAACTACGGCCCGCTGCTGGAGAACGACCGCAAGGGGATCGGCCGCGGCGTCTCGCACGGCCACCAGCGCCTGTTCGACTGGGAGATCCGCCCGCTCCCGCTCACCGACCTCGGCTCGCTCGCCTTCTCCGACACCGTCGGGGCGAGCGACGGCGACCCGGTCTTCCACCGCTTCGAGGCGACCCTCGACGCCCCCGCCGACGCCTTCGTCGCCCTGCCCGGCTGGGGCCGCGGACTGCTCTGGCTCAACGGCTTCCTGCTCGGCCGCTACACCCACCAGGGGCCGCAGCGCACCCTCTACGCCCCGGGCCCGCTCTGGCACGCGGGCGGCAACGAGCTCGTGGTCCTCGAACTGGAGACCCACGCCGAGGCCGTCGAACTCCGCGACCACCCCGACCTCGGCCCCACGGCGGCCGCCCCCAGCGTCGACTACTGAGCCACCCAGCCGGCCGGTCCCGGATCCTTCCGGAACCGGCCGGTCCCCCTCCGCCCCGTCTGCCCCCGGCCCCGCCGTCCCCCGCCCCTCCCGACCCGCGGCCCCTTCCGTGCTCCGGAAGAAGCCACTCGCCGCCCTAATGGTGCTACTGTCGATAGCATCATGCTGCTGAAGCTGGACCTCTCCGACAGCCGCCCCCTGCACGAGCAGGTGGCCGGTGCCATCCGGCGCGCCATCGCCGAGGGCGAGTGCGCGCCGGGCGACAGGCTGCCGCCCGCCCGGGAGCTGTCCCGGGCGCTGGGCGTCAACGCCAACACCGTCCTGCGCGGCCTGCGCGCACTCCGGGACGAGGGTGTCCTGGAGTTCCGCCGCGGCCGCGGTGTGACGGTGGCCGCGGGCGCCGGCCAACGGGCCGAACTACTCGCCCAGGCGGCCGCGTTGGTCGCTGAGGCCGCGCGGCTGGGCTACAGCAGGAACGATCTCGTCGACCTGATCAGGAGGCTGCCGTGAACGGCGGGGGGAACCGGAAACGTGGTGCGTGGTGGAGCGCGGCCGCCTGGACGGCGGGGGTGTCGGCGGCCCTGGTCGCGCTGCCCCTGGCGGCGGCCGGCCGGCTGCCGGACGAAGTGGCCACCCACTGGGGCGCGGGCGGCCGCCCCGACGACTCGATGCCCTTCTGGGCGGTACCGCTCGCCCCCGCCGGGATCTGGGTGGTCATGGTCCTGGCGCTGGCCCTGACCGTCCGGCGGGCCGGCCCGGCGGCGCGGTCCTGGTCGGGAGCTGCGCTGCTCTCCGGGGGTGTCCTGCTCACCGGCGCGCAGGCGTCGATCGTGCACGCCAATCTGGACCGGACCTCCTGGACGGACGCCGGCTCCGTCGGCCCCGAGGTCGTCGCCATCCTGGCGGCTTCGGCCCTGGCCGGCCTGCTCGGCCGGCTCGCCGGTCGCCGGGCCACCCCGCCACCGTCCGCCACCGGGGCCGACGGGACGGCCGTCGGCCCGCAGCTCGACGTCCCCGCCGGGGAGCGCTTCGCCTGGCTCTCCCGCACCGTCAACCCCTGGCTCCAGCTGACCGCGACCCTGGTAGGCCTGGCCGCCGCCGGTACCGCGATCGCCGCGACCGCCGGCCTGGCCGTCCCGCTGTGGGCCGTCGCCCTCCCGCTCGCCGTCGCCGCCGTCGCGATGTTCGCCTGCTCCTCCGTCCAGGCCCTGGTGACCCCGAAGGGCCTGGAGGTCGCCTTCGGCCCGGCCGGCTGGCCCGTCCGCCGCTGGCCCCTCGACACCATCGAGTCGGCCCGCGCCGAGAAGCGGACCCCGGCCCAGGTCGGCGGCTGGGGCTACCGCCTCAGCGGCCTGGGCACCACGGTGATGCTCCGTGGCGGCGACTGCCTGGTCGTCCGCTCGCGCAAGGGGACCGACTTCGCCGTCAGCGTCGACGACGCCGGGCGCGGCGCCGCGCTCCTCAACTCACTCACCACCCGGCACTCGGCGAAGTGACGCCGGACCGACCCCGGCTCCCGCACCGACCCTCGCCCCCCGGAATGCCCGCCGCCGGACGGAGGTTGACGCCTCGGCAGGCCGGTGAGAGGCCTGACCAGGTCCGGTACCGAGGGGAGCCAGCGGCGCGGTGGGCGCGCAGTCCTTCGCCGACCCCCGCAGCGGCCTCGCGTACAGCTACACCCGCCGCCGGTTCGCCTTCGGGGAGGGCGGCGGCGCGTCGGAGAACCACCGTCTGGCCGCGGCGGCCGTCCGCGCCGCCGAGGCCGCCCGCGCCACGACCGGCCGGTGATCCGCCCGCTGCCGCCGGAGGGCCCGGCAGGGCGTCGCCGGTCCCTCGCGCGGCACACGGATCAGCCGCGCCGGGGCGTGCCGCACGCCTTCCGTATGCGACACGTCGGCCGTCGGGGCGGCCCCGCGGCGCGCCGGCGCCCGCTCCACCGGTAGCGTGCGGGTGACGGCCGTCGTCAGTCACCGCTGTTCGCCTCCCCGGCCGTCGATGCCGTCGATCACCGAGCGGCCGCGGCGCTGCGCGTGCCCCGGCCGTGCACCACCGAAGGGGACGACACGCGTGCCCGAGCCTCAGCTGACTCCGGAGGTCTTCGACCGGGCCATCGTGGCGATCGCCCTCACCGCGGGGCCGGAGCACCGCCTGGTGTACCGCAACGACGCCTTCCACGACCTGTTCGGCCCACGGCCGATGGGGGTGCCGATCCGGGAGGTGTTCACCGAGCCGGGGGTGGACCGCTTCTTCGAGACCCTCGACCTGGTCCGGGCCGACGGGACGGCCCGCCAGGTCACCACGCCGCGCACCGTGGAGACGTCCGAGGACGACCCGGAGGGCCACCGGCACTTCGTCTACAGCTGCTCGCCGGTCTCCTCCCGCTTCGGGGCGGGCGTCCTGGTCAGCGCGATCGACACCACCGCCGAGGTGCACTCCGCCCAGCGCGCCGAGCGGCTCTCGCTGGACCGCCTGTACGCGCTCCAGCGCTACGAGGCGCTGATGTCGGCCGTCTCGCAGCTGGTCTGGCTCACCCGCGCGGACGGCACGATGGCCGAGCTGGTCCCGGGCTGGGAGCAGCTGACCGGGTACCCGTGGCGGGAGACCATGGACGAGGAGTGGTTCGAGCTCATCCACCCCCGGGACCGGGAGGCCCTGGCCCAGCGCTGGCTCGACGCGGCGGAGGGCGAGCCGACGATGTTCGAGCACAGCTTCCGGGTCCGCACCTCCTCCGGCGAGTACCGCCACGTCGCGTCCCGGGCCGTGCCGATCGTGCGCAACGGGCAGCTGGTGGAGTGGATCGGCGCCACCTCCGACGTCGAGGACCGCTGGCGCAACCGACTGCGCGAACGCCTGCTCGCCCGGGCCGTCGCGGTCACCGAGGCCTCCCGCACCGAGGACGCCTTCGCGGCCGTCGCCGACCTGGTGGTGCCCGACCTCACCGACGCCTGCACGGTCTTCGTGCTCTCCGGTCGGGAGCACTCGTCCCAGCCCGACGAGATCCGCGGCACCCGGATCGCCTCCACCGCCCGGCCCGGCCTGCCACCGCTGCCGCCGCTGCACCAGCAGACCTTCCTGCTCGGGCCCCTGGCCCGGCGGGCCGTCGCAGACCGGGCTCCGGCCCTGATGACCTTCCCGTCCGGCCGCGTCCCGCCCGGTCTGGTCCCCGAGGAGTCGGCGCGGTGGCTGGCCCGGGCCCGCGCCACCAGCCTCACCCTGCTGCCCATCGTGATCGACGGCGCCACCGTCGCCCTCGCCGCCGCGGCCGGCTGCGACGACACCCCGCCGCCCGGCCGCGCCGACATCGAGCTGCTCCAGGAGGTGCTCCAGCGCGCCCAGGTGCCGCTGCGCCAGACCCTGGAGCTCCAGCGCACCCGGCACGCGGCCCTCGTCCTCCAGCGGGCCCTGCTCACCGCCCCGCCCACCGTGCCCGGCGCCGAACTCGCCGCCCGCTACCAGCCGGGCAACCGCGCCGCCGAGGTCGGCGGTGACTGGTACGACGCCTTCACGCTGCCCGACGGCTCGCTCGCCCTGACCATCGGCGACGTGGCCGGCCACGACCTCACCGCTGCCACCACCATGGGCCAGCTGCGCAGCATGCTGCGTTCCATCGCCTACAACCGAACCCACCTGCACACCCCGGCCGACGCCCTCACCGGGCTGGACGCCGCCGCCGACGGACTCGGTGTCGCCGTCTTCGCCACCGCCGTCCACCTCCACCTCGCCCCGACCCCGGAGGGCAGCTGGCAGGCGGCCTGGTCCAACGCCGGCCACCCGCCTCCGCTGCTGCTCCCGGCCGACGGCCCGCCGCGCTTCCTCGACGCCGACGAGGCCGACCTCCCGCTCTGCGTGGCCCCCGCCGAACCGCGTCACACCTACCGCACGCCGATCGGCCCCGGCGACACCGTGCTGCTCTACACCGACGGGCTGATCGAGGTGCCCGGCGAGAACCTGGCCACCGGTCTGGCCCGGCTGGCCACCGCCGCCGGGCAGGCCCACGACCTGCCGCTCCACGCCCTCCTCGACCGTCTGCTCGCCGAAGTCCCCGACGCCCGCGACGACATCGCCCTCATCGCCTTCCGCGCCCTCGCCGAACCCCCCGCCGCCGAACCCCCTGCCGCCGAACCCCCCGGCGCCTGACCGGCGGCCGCACCCCCGACGTCGCCCCACCACCCGACGGCCCGGGCCACAGGCGAGGGGGAGCCGGCCGCCGTGCGCCCGGAGGGCGGTAGATTGCCGGGACCCCCCGCCTCGCCCCCCCCAGGAGCCCCCCGTGCTCGACGCCACCGACGCCGCCCTCGTCCGCGAACTGCAGCGCGACGGCCGGGTCAGCTACCAGCGGCTGTCCGAGCTGCTCGGCATCTCGCGCGAGGCGGCCAGGGCCCGGGTGCAGCGGCTGCTGCAGCGCGGCGGGGTGCGGATCGTCGGCATCGTGCCGCCCGCGGTCGCCGGGATCACGGCGGTGGCCCACGTCTCGCTGGACGTGTCCGGGCCGGGCGGGCCGGTCGCCGCCGTGGCCGCCGGGCGGCGGGCGACCAGCTTCGTCTCCTGCACGGCGGGCCCGCAGAGCGTGCTCGCCGAGATCCGGGTGGCCGACGGGGCAGCCCTGGAGCACGAGTTCGCGGCGCTGCGCGCGGTGCCGGGCGTGCGGGGCCTGGAGGTGTTCCGCTGTGCCGAGCTGGTCCGGGACGCCTACTCGCCCGAGGTCGCGGGTGTCCGCGCGGGGCCGCCGCCGGAGCTGGACGCGGTGGACCGCCGGCTGCTCGGCCTGCTCCAGCTCGACGGGCGGGCCAGCTTCGCCGACCTGGCGGAGCGGATCGGCCTCTCCCAGCCGGCGACCCGGGCGCGGGTGCTGAGGCTGCTGGAGGAGGGCGCCGTCCATGTGACCGGGCTGGTGGAGTCCCGTGCGCTGGGCGTGCGCGAGGCGGCGGGGGTCGGGCTGGGGGTGCAGGGCCCGGTCCGGTCGGTGGCGGAGGCCGCGGCCGCACTGCCGGGGGTGAACTACGTGGCCACCGGCTACGGGCGCTTCGACGTGGTGTGCGGTCTGGACGCCCCGGACCGGTCCGCGCTGCTCGCGGGCCTGGAGGCGGTGCGCGCGCTGCCGGGCGTCTCCCGCTCGGAGTCCTGGGTGCACCTGGACATCGTGAAGGAGTCCTACACCTACGATCTGCCCATCGGCTAGGCGATTCCCTCGCCATTGGCACGCCTCACCGACGAATCGCCCAAAACCAACACCACATTCAGCGAATCGTTTTCTTCAGACCCTTGACGCGTTCTTTTCGCCCGCCTTCAATGGCCGGACACCTTCCCCCGCGAGAGAGTCCGGTCCCCCCGATGGCGTCTTCTCCTCCCCCACCGCCGCAGGTCGCCGCGCTGCCGCGCTCCCTCGGCGTCTTCGGCGGGGTCCTGCTGACCCTGTCCTGCGTCACGCCCGCGTCGTCGCTCTTCATCGTCGTGCCCCCGCTGCTCCAGTCGCAGGGCAGCGGCGCGGTGCTCAGCCTGCTGGTGGCCGCCGTGCTCTCGCTCGGGGTGGGCCTCTGCTACGCCGAACTCGGCACGCTGGTGCCCAGCGCCGGCGGCGAGTACTCGATCGTGGGCCAGGTACTCGGCCGGCTGGCCGGCTGGCTGGTGTTCGTGATCTCGATCGTCTCGCTGCTGGTGATCCCGCCGATCATCGCCCTCGGCACCGCCGGCTACCTCGGCTCGGTGCTCTCGTTGGACCCGGCGGTCGCCGGCGGCGCGGTGATGGCGCTCGCCGTCGCGGTGGGCGTCCTGGACATCAAGTCGAACGCGCTGATCACCGGCGTCTTCCTCGGCCTGGAGGTGCTCGCCGCCGGCGTCGTCACCGTCCTCGGCCTCACCCACGTCCACCAGCCGGCCTCGACCCTGGTGCACGCGGTCGTCCCGGACGGGCAGGGCGGCACCGGCCCGTTCACCGCGGGGCTGCTGATCTCGGGCCTGGCCGTAGCGATCTTCACGTACAACGGCTTCGGCACCGCCATCTACCTCTCGGAGGACCTGCGCGACCCGCGCCGCTCGGTCGCCCGGACGGTGCTCTGGTCCCTGCTGGCCGGGGTCCTCGTCATCACCCTCCCGGTGATCGCGATCTGCCTGGGCGTCAGCTCACCGGACCAGCTCGCCGCGGGGGACCTCGTCGCCATCGTCGACGGCTGGGCGGGCAGCACCGTCGGCACCTTCGTGAGCCTCTGTATCGCCGCCGCCATCCTCAACGCCGTCATCGTGATGGTGATCCAGAACGGCCGGGTGCTGTACGCCTCGGCCCGCGACCGGACCTGGCCCGACCCGGTGAACCGCGCCCTCGGCACCCTGCACCCGCGCTGGGGCTCCCCCTGGGTGGCCACCCTGGCGATCGGCCTGCCCGGCGCCGTCCTCGCACTGACCGTGCCGATCGACGCGCTGCTCGGCTTCACCGGCGTGGTCGTCGCGGTCATCTACCTGCTGCTCGGCGTCGCCGCGCTCGCCGCCCGGCGCGGCCGTCACCGCGCCACCGACGCCTGGCGGATGCCGCTCTGGCCGGTCGCACCGGTGATCACCACCGTGGTCCTCGGCTACACGCTCACCCAGCAGGCCGGGCGCGACCTGCTGATCACCCTCGCGGTGCTCGTCGTCGGCGTCCTCTACTGGTTCCTCTACCTGCGCCCGCGCAGCGCCACCCACTGGGCGCTCAGCCTCCCCGCCGACCAGACCGGCCCCGTGGCCGCCTCCACCCCCGTCCACGCCACCGCCTCGGAGACCTCGTGAACCGCCCCGCCGACCTCGTCGTCCACAACGCCCACGTCCACACCGTCGACGACCGGCGCCCCCGCGCCGAGGCGGTCGCCGTCCGCGACGGGCGGATCGCCTGGGTCGGCGACGGCGACGGCTGGCGCGAGCTGGCCGGCCCCGGCACCGAGGTGGTCGACGCCCGTGGGCGCCTGCTGGTGCCCGGCTTCGTGGACAGCCACAACCACGTCCGGCTCGGCTCCGACGCCGCCTGCGTCCAGCTCGCCGGCGCCGGTGACCTGCCCGAGATCGGCCGCCGGATCGCCGACTGGCTGCGCCGCAACCCGGACGCCGACTGGATCGAGGCCGAGGCCTTCGACTACACCGCCATCCCCGGCGGCCGGATGCCCACCGCCGCCGACCTGGACCCGTACACGGGCGACCGGCCCGCCTTCGTGCTCAGCTACGACGTGCACACCGCCTGGCTGAACACGGCGGCCCTGCGCCGCCTCGGCATCACCCCGCGGACCGGCGAACTCGCCTTCGGCACCGTGCGGAAGGATCCGGCCACCGGCGAACCGACCGGCTTCCTCACCGACTTCGCGGTCCGCGGCCTCTCCCGCGACGGGCACCGCGCGCTGCGTGCCGCGGGCATCCCCTGGGCCCACCCCGACCGCCAGTACGGCCGGCTCGCCGCCAGCCTCGACATGGCCGCCCGCTACGGCATCACCACCGTGGTCGAACCGCAGAACTCCCTGGACGACCTGGCCCTGTTCGAGCGCGCGATCGCCGAGGGCCGGCTCCGCTCCCGCCTGGTCGCCGCGCTGTTCCACCCCCGCGGCACCACCGGGGCGGACCTCGCCGAGTTCGCGGCGGCGACACGGCGGCACGACGACGACCGGTTCCGGGTCGGCCCGCTGAAGCTCTACATCGACGACGTGGTGGAGCCGCACACGGCCGCACTGCTGGAGCCCTACGCGGGCCACCACAGCCACCGGGGCGAGACCTTCTACCCCGCCGAGGAGTTCGCCGAGGTGCTGGCCCGCCTCGACGCGGCCGGTTTCCAGGCCTTCGTGCACGCCACCGGCGACCGCGGCATCCGCACCGTGCTGGACGCGGTCGAGCACGCCCGCCGGGTCAACGGCCCCCGCGACGCCCGCCACCAGGTGGTCCACGTGGAGTGCCTGGACCCTGCCGATGTGCCGCGCTTCGCCGAGCTGGGCGTGGTCGCCTGCATGCAGCCCCGGCACTGCTCCCCCGACATCGCCGGCCCGGGCAAGGACTGGGCCGAGGCAGTCGGCGAGCAGCGCTGGTCCAAGGCCTGGCCGATGCGCAGCCTCCAGGACGCCGGCGCGGTGCTGGCCTTCTCCAGTGACTGGAACGTCGCCGAGATGGACCCGCTGGTCGGCCTCTACACCGCCGTGACCCGCCGGGGGCTGGCCGGAGGCGAGCCGTGGATGCCCGGCGAGACGGTCTCGCTGGCCGCCGCCCTGCGCGGCTACACCCTCGGCAGCGCCTACGCCAACTTCCTGGACGACCGCCTGGGTTCGATCACCCCCGGCAAGCTGGGCGATCTCGTCCTGCTCTCGGAGGACCTCTTCGCCCTGGACCCGAAGGCCTACCTGGACGCCCGGGTCCACCTCACCGTGGTCGGCGGCGAGGTGGTCCACCGGGCGGGCTGAGCCGGGGGGCGGCCCCGGACCCGGTCACTGGTCCGAGTAGCCGAGGTCCCCGAGGGTCCAGCTGGAGACGTCCTCGATCGCGATCCGGTACATCCCGCCGGTGTGCGGGAGACCGAAGTCACCCTGGAGGATCCTCGCCAGGTGCAGGTGGAGGTGGGTCACCGGGGCGGCGCCGGGGGCCGGGGCGGCCGCGTCGGCGAACAGCGGCGCGAACGGCTTGAGGCGGTCGGAGGCTTCAAGGACCTCCGCGACCCGTTCACGCCAGACGGCTTCGGCGGCGAGCCGTCCGGTGATGACCGCTCCGGGCACGACGACGGTGATCGGCATCTGATTGCTGCCCGTCGACTCCACCATCGCGGTGATACTGGTCAGCAGCGGATCCGGTTTCGACATGCCTCCAGACTAACGGAGCGGCCTCGCCGGGGGCAGAGGCCCGCGGCGGGGCCGGAAAACGCCGAAAGGCCTGCACCGAGCGAATGGCTCGGTGCAGGCCCGTGCTGTTCGGCCGTCACCGCCCGGGAAAGGGCGGGTGCCGCTCAGCGGTTGTTACTACAGCGGGCGAATGTTCTCCGCCTGCGGGCCCTTCTGGCCCTGCGTGACGTCGAACTCGACCTTCTGGCCCTCAAGCAGCTCGCGGAAGCCCTGGGCGTTGATGTTCGAGTAGTGGGCGAAGACGTCCGGGCCGCCACCCTCCTGCTCGATGAAGCCGAAGCCCTTCTCCGCGTTGAACCACTTCACAGTGCCATTAGCCATGAAAAATCTCCTTGAAAGGCAAATGCGGGTCCTGCACCTCGCAGGGGCCCGTGTCGCCGCGATGAGGCCCACCCGAAGAAGAAATCGGGAAAAACAAAAAATGCGCCAGCGGTCACAACCGGCAGGCGCACACAAAGTTCATGGGAACCAAAACTGCAACTGACGTCGACTGTAGCAGGTGACGCACCCGAACGGCGTTTTTTCCTCGCACGACTCGCCCGCGCCCCGCCCGCCGTCCACCCCCGCGTCGAGGGCGTGTCCGGGGCGGCCTCCGGTGACCCGACGGAGCGGGTGGAGTGCGCGGACCCCGACGCGCGGCAGCGGCCGGGTCCAAGGACCTCCCCCGGTGAAGGAATTCGGGCCGCCGTCCCGGCGCGTTCGGTGCCCTCCGGGGCGCATACTGGCAGCAATGACGAACGCACCCGTGCCCAGGCGCCATCTGCCCACCAGTCCCTTCCGAGCCAAGGTGCCCCCGCCACCGAAACACTTCGCCGTCGACGATCGGGTGTCCCACGACGAGTACGGCCTCGGCCGTGTCGTCGCCGTCGAGGGCGGGGCAACCGCGGTCCTGGTCGACTTCGGCTCGCAGGAGAAGAGGATCACTGCGCCCTTTGCCAAGCTCTACCTGCTGTGACACTCCCCCGTCCCCTCTGACGTCTGACGCCGCCGGCCCGTCCGGCGGCACAGCACCCGGAAGCCCACCGAGCCCCAGACGCCCGGCGGGCTTCCGCACGTCCGGGCCCGGCCACCGCACGGCGACCGGGCCCGGGGGCAACCGCGCGACGGTCTACTCGACGGTCACGCTCTTGGCCAGGTTGCGCGGCTTGTCGACGTCCCGCTTGAGCGCCACCGCGGCGTGGTAGGCGAGCAGCTGGAGCGGGATGTTGAGGAGCAGCGGGTCCAGCTCGGGCTCGTTCTTGGGCACCAGGATGCAGTGGTCCGCGAGCTTGGCCTCGGGGCGGCGGTGCGCGACGGCCACCACGCGGCCGGAGCGGGCCTTGATCTCGCCGAGGGTGGTGAGGTTCTTGTCCAGAAGCTCGTCGTCCGGCACCAGGGCGACGGTCGGCAGCTCGGGGCTGATCAGCGCGAGCGGGCCGTGCTTCAGCTCGCTGGCGGGGTAGGCCTCGGCGTGGACGTAGGAGATCTCCTTGAGCTTCTGCGCGCCCTCGCGGGCCACCGGGAAGCCGCGGACCCGGCCGATGAACATCATGCCCTCGGACTCGGCGTACTCGGCGGCGAGTCCGGCGATGTCGTCGCTCTGCGCGAGGATCTCCCGGATCTGGTCCGGCAGCGCCTTGAGGCCGGCCACGATGCGGCGGCCGTCGGCGGGCGAGAGGTCGTGGATGCGACCGAAGTGCAGGGCGAGCAGGGCGAAGGCGACGACCGTGGAGGTGAACGCCTTGGTGGAGGCGACCGAGATCTCCGGCCCGGCGTGCAGGTAGATGCCGCCGTCGCACTCGCGGGCGATGGCGCTGCCGACGGTGTTGACGACGCCGAGGACCCGGCCGCCCTTGCGCTTGATCTCCTGGACGGCGGCCAGGGTGTCGTAGGTCTCGCCGGACTGGCTGACCGCGACGTACAGGGTGTCCGCCTCGATCACCGGGTTGCGGTAGCGGAACTCGGAGGCGGGCTCGCTGTGGGCGGGGATGCGGGCCAGCTCCTCGATCAGCTGGGCGCCCATCTCGCCGGCGTAGTAGGCGGAGCCGCAGCCGAGGATCTTGACCCGGCGGATCTCGCGCAGCTCGCGGGCGTCCAGGTTGAGGCCGCCGAGGTGGGCGGTGGCGAACCGCTCGTCGAGCCGGCCGCTGAGGGTGCGCTCGACCGAGCCGGGCTGCTCGTGGATCTCCTTGAGCAGGAAGTGCTCGTAGCCGCCGGTGTCGTAGGAGTCGATCTCCCAGTCCACGGTGGACGGCTGGCGGTGGGTGGTGCGGGCGTCCTCGGTGAAGGTGCGGAAGCCGTCGGCCCGGACGGTGGCCAGCTCGCCGTCCTCCAGGTGGACGACCTGGCGGGTGTAGCGGACGAGCGCGGAGACGTCGGAGGCGGCGAACATCTCCTTCTCGCCGATGCCGAGCACGATCGGGCTGCCGTTGCGGGCGACCACGATCCGGTCGGGCTGCTCGGCGTCGAGCACGGCGATGCCGTAGGTGCCGACCACCTTGCCGAGCGCGGCGCGCACGGCGTCCTCCAGCTCGGCGCCCTCGGCCGCGTGCGCGGCGATCAGGTGGGCGAGCACCTCGGTGTCGGTCTCGGAGCGGAAGACGGCGCCGTCGGCGGTGAGCCGGGCACGCAGTTCGTCGGCGTTCTCGATGATGCCGTTGTGGACGACGGCGATGCGCTCGGCGTTGTCCAGGTGCGGGTGGGCGTTGGCGTCGCTGGGCACGCCGTGGGTGGCCCAGCGGGTGTGGCCGATGCCGGTGGCGCCCTTGAACCGGGCCGGCACGGCGGCGGCGAGGTCGGCGACCCGGCCCTTGACCTTGCGGACCTTGAGGCCGCCGGTGCGGCCGGTGACGGCCACGCCGGCCGAGTCGTAGCCGCGGTACTCCAGCCGGGCCAGGCCCTCCAGCAGGAAGGGGGTCGCGTCCTTCGGGCCGATGTAGGCGACGATTCCGCACATGGGGATGACTCCTTCGTGAGACAGGGGGGCGGCGCTCAGCCGTAGACGATCCGGCGCAGCTGCCGGGCCGAGAGCCCGGGCGCCGCGACCCGCCGGGCGGGCAGTTCCTCCGCGAGCCGGGCGAAGATCCGCTCGTTGGTCAGGCCGCGTGCCTGGAGCTCGCCGTGGCGGCGGCGGACGTACTCCTCGGTCGTCTCGGAGAAGTACGCCAGGACCTCCGCCACCACCCGCGCCGCCTCGCGGGGCCCGAGCGGGCTGGTCCGGGTGAGGTGGGCGAGCAGGTCTTCGTGAGGGTGCGAGGCGCCGGGTGAGCTGGACACGAGTGAGGACTCTAGGCCGGACCGATCGGAGAGATCAAAGATCCTGCCCGAATTCGGGCAGATCTTGAGACTTTCGGCGCAAGGAACACCGCCGGACACCCGGTCGGCGCCCCCCGGGAAGCAGCGGCATTGATTCGTCACCTTGTCGACACGCCCTTGTAGCGGCACCGGATCGCCACGTAGCGTGACTCTCCGCACACGCATCGGAGATACGTGTCGGAAGACCGGAGGCTTGCTGATGTGCGGGATCACCGGATGGGTCGCCTTCGACCGCGACCTCACCACCGAACGTCCAGTGCTCGACGCGATGACGGCCACCCAGCTCTGCCGCGGCCCGGACGCGGGCGGGGTCCACCTGGAGCGGCACGCCGCGCTCGGCCACCGCCGCCTCGCCGTCATCGACGTCGAGGGCGGGACCCAGCCCATGACGGCCGAGCACGACGGCCGGGTGCTGGCCGCCCTCACCTACAGCGGGGAGGTGTACAACCACCGGGAGCTGCGGGCCGAGCTGACCGCCGCCGGCCACCGCTTCCGCACCCGCAGCGACACCGAGGTGGTGCTGCACGCCTACCTGGAGTGGGGCGACGGCCTGGCCGAGCGGCTGAACGGCATGTTCGCCTTCGCGATCTGGGACGCCCGCGGCGAGGAGCTGTTGCTGGTCCGGGACCGGATGGGCGTCAAGCCGCTGCACTACTGCCCCACCCCGCACGGCGTGATCTTCGGCTCCGAGGTGAAGGCCGTGCTCGCCCACCCCGACGTCCGGCCGGTGGTCGACCTCGACGGGCTGCGCGAGATGTTCGCCGTCACCAAGACCCCCGGCCGCTCGGTCTACCGAGGCATCGTGGAGGTGCAGCCAGGCCACGTGGTCAGGGTCCGCCGCGAGGGCGTCTCGGTCCGCCGCTACTGGGCGCTGGAGGCCCGCGAGCACACCCACGACCTGGACACCACGGTGGCCACCGTCCGGGCCCTGCTCGACGACATCGTCCACCGCCAGCTGGAGGCGGACGTACCGCTGTGCTCGCTGCTCTCCGGCGGCCTCGACTCCAGCGCCGTCACCGCGCTGGCCGCCAGGGCCCTGCGCGCCGCCGGCGCCGGCGCGGTGCGCTCCTTCGCGGTCGACTTCACCGGCCAGAGCGAGCACTTCCGGGCCGACGAGGTCCGGTCCACCCCGGACGGCCCGTACGCCCGGCTGCTGGCCCGGCACGTGGGCGCCGACCACAGCGTCATCGAGCTGGACAGCGCCGAGCTCACCGACCCGGCCCAGCGCGCCGCCGTGCTGCGCGCCCGGGACATGCCGGGCGGCTTCGGCGACATGGACATCTCGCTGCTGCTGCTCTTCCGCGGCGTGCGCAGGCACTCCACCGTGGCGCTCTCCGGCGAGTCCGCGGACGAGCTGTTCGGCGGCTACCGCTGGTTCCACGACCCGCGGCTGGTCGCCGCCGACGACTTCCCGTGGGCGGGCGCGGTGACCCAGCTCGGCGGGACGGGCACCGGGCCGCGCGAGCAACTGCTGGACCGCGGGCTGATCGGCAAGCTCGACGTGCACGAGTACCGGCGGGCCCGGTACCGCGAGGCACTGACCGAAGTCCCGCACCTGCCGGACGCCGACCCGGTGGAGCGGCGGATGCGGGAGATCTCGTACCTCAACCTCACCCGCTTCGTCTGCATCCTGCTCGACCGCAAGGACCGGATGAGCATGGCCAACGGCCTGGAGGTCCGGGTGCCGTTCTGCGACCACCGGCTGGTCCAGTACGTCTTCAACACGCCCTGGGCGATGAAGTCCTTCGACGGCCGGGAGAAGAGCCTGCTGCGCGCCGCCGTCCGGGACGTGCTGCCGGACGCGATCGCCGACCGGCTGAAGAGCCCGTACCCCGTCGTCCAGGACCCGCGCTACCCGGCGCTGCTGCGGGCCGAGCTCGCCGAGCTGGCGACCGACCCGAACGCCCCCGTCCTGGGGCTGCTCGACCGCCGGGCGCTCGCCGACGCGCTCGCCCCGGAGACCGACCCGCAGTCCGTCCGGCTCGGGGCCGACCTGGCGCTGGACCTCAACACCTGGCTGACGGAGTACGAGGTCTCGCTGGAACTCTGAGCCACCGTCACCACCGGGACGGCACGGCGCGAGCCCCGTCCGCGGCTGCGCCGTCCGGGTGGTGACCCCCGGCCAACCCGCTTCGTTGACCGGGTACGACGTGCGATAGCGTCGCCGACACCTCCCGAATGGCGGCCGAAAACACGGTTTCGCAGCCCCGTGCCGTCAGGATGGGGAGCGAACCGTCCGTCTCGATCCGCCGGGGGATCTCCGTCATGCAACCGCGAGCATTCGCGATTCTCACCGCCCTCCTGCTGGGGGTCCTGGGCCTGGGGTCGGTGGCCGTCACCGACTGGACGCCCGCCGCCGGCACCTCGGCGGCCGGGTCGGCCACCCCCGGCACGGCCGGCCCGGGGGGCTCGGGCGCACCGCCCGCCGGTGCGCAGCAGGCCGGGGCGACGGCCACCCCGACCGGCGACCCGGCGGTCTGGACGCGTTCGACGCTGCGGAACAAGCTGATGGCCGAGATGGAGGCCGCCGACCCCGGCGTCGCGCTGGCCGACCTGGACAAGATCACCAAGGCCCAGCCGTACACCGTCCGGTTCTGCCACCCGATCGCGCACGAGCTCGGGCACCAGGCGGTCAAGCGGTACAACGCCGACTTCCAGAAGGTCATCTCCTTCCCGCACGAGACCTGCGCGGCCGGCTATCTGCACGGCGCGGTCGAGGAGATGCTGAACGCCTCCGCCCAGCCCGAGGTGGACCTGCTGAAGCTCTGCGCGCCCAAGAACAGCGGGCCCTGCATCCACGGCGTCGGCCACGGCACGATGTTCGTCGCCAAGCAGGACGTGGCCAAGGCCCGGGACCTGTGCAACAAGTTCACCACCGACCAGAACCGGATCCGCTGCTCCGAAGGCCTGTTCATGCAGCTGTTCGGGCCGGACGAGGAGGACGAGAAGGCGAAGGCGAACCTGCCCGCCGACAAGCTCGCCCAGGACCCGCTGTACCCGTGCAAGGACCAGCCGTCGCTGTTCCAGTCCGCCTGCTACTTCTACGCGCCGACCTTCTACCTCTCCTCGCACGACTACCCGAACCACCCCGAGGTGTACGGCGAGGCGCTGAAGTGGTGCCTCAACGGCAAGGCCTCCGGCGGGGCCGTGGACTGCAGCCGGGGCGTCGGCTCGCGGACCATGAAGTACAACCTGGACCGCGAGGACTGGGCCGCCCAGCAGTGCGCCACCGCCGCCGACGGCTGGCAGCGAAAGGCCTGCGCCGAGGGCCTGGTCAGCTACTACACGGTGAACTACACGGACGCCGGCGCGGCCGGCCGGCTCTGCGCCAAGATCACCGACAAGGAGATGCAGGGCTACTGCCGCTCCGCGGGCGGGCTCTCCACCTCGCTCGACTGAGCATCCGCGCCGCACGAAGGGGGGCCCGCACCGCACGGTGCGGGCCCCCCTTCCGTAGGATCGGGCCCGATCAGGTGCGCCGAGGACGCCGCGCCACGAGGCCTCCCCCACCCGCTGGAGCACCCCGTGACCTCAGAGGACTTCCGCGCCGCCGCGCACTCCGCCGCCGACCTCGTCAGCGACTACCTCGCCGAGCTGCCCGCCCGCCCGGTCTGGCAGCCGATGGACGACGCCGCCCGGCAGGCCCTGCTGGACGCGCCGCTGCCGACCGACGGCCGCCCGCTCACCGAGCTGCTGTCCGTCATCGGGCGCGACGTCCTGCCGTACCCGATGGGCAACGGCAACCCGCGCTTCTTCGGCTGGGTGAACTCCGCCCCGGCCCCCGCCGGGGTGCTGGCCACCCTCGCCGCCTCCGCGATGAACCCCAGCTCGGCCGGCGGCGACCACGCCGACGTCCACCTGGAGCGGGCGGTGGTCCGCTGGATCGCCGAGCTGGTGGGGTTCCCGCACCCGGCCGGCGGCGGGCTGCTGACCTCCGGCACCTCGATGGCGACCATCGTCTGCCTGGCCGCCGCCCGTAACCGCGCCGCCCGCGCGGCCGGGTGGGACGTCCGCGAGGACGGCCTCGCCGGGATGCCGCCGCTGGTCGGCTACGTCACCGGGGAGACCCACTCCTGCGTCCGCAAGGCCGCCGAGCTGCTGGGTCTGGGCAGCAGGCACCTGCGCACCGTGGCCACCGGCCCGGACGGGCTGCTCGACGTCGCCGAGCTGCGCGCCGCGATCGAGCGCGACCGGGCCGCCGGGCTGCTGCCGTTCCTGGTGGTCGCCTCGGCCGGCACGGTCGGCACCGGCGCGGTGGACGCCTTCCACCCGATCGCCGACCTCTGCGCCGAGCAGCGCCTGTGGCTGCACGTGGACGGCGCGTACGGGGCCTTCGGCGTGCTGGACCCGGCGATCGCCCACCGCTACGCCGGGCTGGAGCGGGCCGACTCGCTCGCCCTCGACCCGCACAAGTGGCTCGGCGTGCCGGTCGACTGCGGCTGCGCACTCGTCCGCGACACCGAGGAGTTGCGCTCCACCTTCAGCCTCGTGCCCTCCTACCTGCGCGACGAGGCGGCCGGCGCGCTCGGCTGGTTCTCCGAGTACGGCACCGAGCAGACCCGCCCGTTCCGTGCCCTCAAGGTGTGGGCCACCATCGCCCACCGAGGTCGCGACGGTCTCTCCCGGGACATCGCCCGGTGCACCGCCCTGGCCCGCCACCTCGGCGAACTCGTAGAGAAGGACGGTGAGTTGGAGCTGCTGACCGAGGTGCAGACGTCGATCGTGGCGTTCCGCCACCGCACCCCCGGGCTGGACGAGGCCGCCCTCGACGCCGTCAACCGGGAGCTGCCGGTGGCGGTCCAGCGGCGCGGCCGGGTCTTCGTCACCGGCGCCCGGCTCGGCGCCCGCGAGATGCTCCGCGCCTGCCTGCTCAACGCGGACACCACCGAGGCGGACCTCGAACTGCTGCTCAGCGAGGTGAAGGCCGCCGCCCGCGAGCTGCTCTGAAGCGGGCCGCGAGCGGGCGAGTCACCGACATTAACCGACAGGTCACGGGGGATTCGTGATCGTGAAACACCGGGGCGGCAGATTGATGGCATGGAGCACACGGAGCAGCTGACGACGACCGGACCGACCGCCACCTCGACGCCGAACCCCTCCCGTGCCCAGCGGCGCGGCACCAGAACCCCTCGCTGGCGCCGCGACACCGTGGAGCTCGCCGCGGTCTTCCTCTCGGTGACCGCGGCCGACCTGGTGGCCAAGCTCGTGGTGCACGGCCCGGACGGCCCGGTGGTGCTGGCCGCCTCCGCGGTCGCCCTGGTGGCCACGGCGCTTTTCCACACCTGGTGGTCGCACCGCCACCAGTTGCACGGGCCGCCGGCCCCGGACGCGCCCGCACCCCCGGCAGCGCCCCCGGCCGCAGCCGGGGCGCCGGCTGCCGCGAAGGAGCCGCTGAAGGGGCCGCTGCACGACTTCGAGCAGACCACGCTCTGGCGGGTGCGCACCACCGTGCAGGACTCCCCCGGCAGCCTGGCCCGGGTCTGCACGGCCTTCGCGGAGCGGCAGGTCAACATCGTCTCGATGCAGTCGCACCCGCTGCCCAGCGGCACCGTGGACGAGTTCTTCGTCCGCGCGCCCCAGGCGCTGACCCGGGCCGACCTGGCCGCGCTGGTGGCGGCGGCCGGCGGGCACGACATCTGGAGCGCCCCGGCCGACGCGCACGACCTGGTGGACGTGCCAACCCACGTGCTGGCGCTGGCGACCCGCACCGCGCTGGACGCCGCCGAGCTGCCGATCGCCCTGCGCCAGCTCTTCGGGCAGTGCACCATCCGGCAGTACCCGGGCGCGGCCGGGCGCGGCGGCACCGGGGTGGACGGCCATGTGATGCGGCTGCCGGTGCCGTCCGGCGACCTGATCGAGCTCAGCCGCCCGCACCTGCCGTTCACCCCGACCGAGTTCGCCCGGGCGCAGGCCCTGGTCGAGCTGGACACCCTGCTCGGCCCCCGGGTGCCGGACGTCCGGGCCAGGCTGGCCCAGCCCGCCGGGGCCGACCTGACCGTGCGGCGCGCGGACGCCGGCGACAAGGCCGCGGCGCTGGCCATGCACCACCGCTGCTCCCCCGACACCCTGCGCAAGCGCTACCACGGCCCGGTCCGGGACGCCGACCGCTACCTGGACCACCTGCTGAACGCCCGGCACGGCCAGACGCTGGCGGTGGAGGCCACCGACGGGCGGATCGTCGCCCTCGGGCACCTGATGTGGGACGACGGCAGCGCCGAGGTCGCGGTGCTGGTCGAGGACGCCTGGCAGCGGCGCGGGCTGGGGCTGGACCTGATGCGGCGGATGTCGGCGCTGGCCCTGGAGGCCGGCGTGGAGACGGTGTACGCCGTCACGCAGTCCTCCAACACCGGGCTGATCGCCACCATGCGCAGGCTGGCCGCCCCGCTGGACTACCAGGTCGAGGAGGGCACCCTGGTGATCACGGCCCACCTGGCCGAGGCGGCCGAGGAGCTCCCCGTCCCCTGGCCGACCCGGCCGGGCAGGTGATCGTTTCTTCACCACATCCTCACGGCGCACCCCTGGCCGGACGGCACCCCGCCGTCCGGCCAGGTCGCGCTCCGGGCCCCGCCGGGAACCGCCGGGGCCCGGAACGGCGTCCCCAGCAGCGGAAGGCCCGTCCGTACACCGCCTTTTCTGACGGAACGTCAGGGGCCTGCGGGCCGGGCCGCCGGGGCCGTCGCAGCTGGCGGCGCGGGGTCCGGATCGTCGAGCCGGGCGGCGGAGTCGGTAGGCTGGCCCCGTCCCCGCCGCCCGACGGCCCGTTATCCGGCCCCGGGCGGTGCCGCAGCAAGGAGGAACCACTGAGCATGGCAGGCACCGAATCGGAGCCCACAGGCGCACGCGACGCCTCGCTGCCCGCCCGCGCCAAGATCGCGGTCACGGCCGGCAAGGTGGCCGCCGCCCTGTCCCAGAAGGCGGGCCGAGGCAGCGGCTCGGTGATCGGCGGCAAGATCGCCCTCAAGCTCGACCCCGATCTGCTCGCCACTCTCGCCGACCACCTGGACGTGGTGCTGGTCAGCGCCACCAACGGCAAGACCACGACCACCCGGCTGATCGCCGAGGCGCTGCGCGCCGCCGGCCCGGTGGTCTCGAACGCCCTGGGCGCCAACATGCCGGCCGGCATCACCTCCGCCCTGGCCGGCGGCTCGGAGGCCCGCTTCGGCGTCATCGAGGTGGACGAGAAGTACCTGGCCGGGGTCGCCCGCGACACCCACCCGAAGGCGATCGCCCTGCTCAACCTCTCCCGCGACCAGCTCGACCGCGCCGCCGAGACCCGGATGATGGCCGAGAAGTGGCGCGAGGGCCTCCAGGACACCGAGGCCGTGGTCATCGCCAACGCCGACGACCCGCTGGTGACCTGGGCCGCCTCCTCCTGCAAGAAGGTGGTCTGGGTGGCCGCCGGGCAGGCCTGGAAGGAAGACGCCTGGTCCTGCCCCGCCTGCGGCGGCGTGATGCAGCGCCCCGGCGAGGACTGGTTCTGCCAGGAGTGCGGCTTCCGCCGCCCCAACCCGCACTGGGCGCTCCAGGGCACCCACGTGATCGACCCGCAGCGCGGCGCCTGGCCCATCCGGCTCCAGCTCCCCGGCCGGGCCAACCTGGCCAACGCCACCAGCTCCGCCGCCGTGGCCGCCGTCTTCGGCGTCTCCCCGCAGGTCGCGCTGGAGCGGATGCAGTCGGTGACGGCCGTGGCCGGCCGCTACGACGTCGTCCAGTACCAGGGCCGTGACATAAGGCTGCTGCTGGCCAAGAACCCGGCCGGCTGGCTGGAGACCTTCTCGCTGATCGACGGCCCGCCCACACCGGTCATCCTCTCCGTCAACGCGCTCGACGCCGACGGTACCGACACCTCCTGGCTCTGGGACGTCGACTACGAGCGCCTCGCCGGCCACCCCGTCTTCGTGATGGGCCAGCGCAAGCTGGACCTGGCCGTCCGCCTGGAGGTCGCCGGGCTGCAGTTCCACGTGGTGGACTCGCTGGAGCAGGCCGTCCGGATGGCCCCGCCCGGCCGGATCGAGGCGATCGCCAACTACACCGCCTTCCAGCAGCTGCGGAAGGTCGTGGCCGGCTGATGCCGGCCCAGCAGCCCCATCGAGTTTGCGTGACGGAAGGCCTTCGAGGATGAGTGAGAGCAGCCTGCGCGTGGTCTGGGTCTACCCGGACCTGCTCAGCACCTACGGCGACCGGGGCAACGCCCTGGTCGTGGAGCGCCGGGCCCGCCAGCGCCATCTCAACGTGACCCGGATCGACGTCCGCTCCGACCAGGCGGTGCCCACCAGCGGGGACATCTACCTGATCGGCGGCGGCGAGGACCGGCCGCAGCGGCTCGCCGCGGAGCGGCTGCGCAACGACAGCGGCCTCGTCCGGGCCGCCGAGAACGGCGCGATCATCTTCGCCGTCTGCGCCGGCTACCAGATCCTCGGCCACGAGTTCGTCAACGACCTCGGCGAGCGCGAGCCGGGCCTCGGCCTGCTCGACGTCTGGACCACCCGCGGCGAGGGCGCCCGCTGCGTCGGCGACGTGCTGGCCGACGTCGACCCGCGCCTCGGCCTGCCGCAGCTGACCGGCTTCGAGAACCACCAGGGCGTCACCCACCTCGGCCAGGGCGTCCAGCCGCTGGCCACCGTCACCGCGGGCCGGGGCAACGGCACCGGGGACGGCACCGAGGGCGCCTGGCGGGACACCGTCTTCGGCACCTACCTGCACGGGCCGGTGATGGCCCGCAACCCCGCCGTGGCGGACATGCTGATCAAGCTGGCGCTGGACGTCAACGCCCTGCCGCCGGCCGACACCACCTGGTACGACGCGCTGCGCGCCGAGCGCATCGCGGCCACATCGCGCCCCGCGTAACACACGCTGTCGTGCGCCGGTCCGCTCCGACCGGGTGCCCGCGATGCGGTCACCCGGTCCACGGACGGGCCCGGACGTACGACAATGGGGTTGCCGGCTGCACACCCTCCTCGGCAGCAGGCTGCACTTCCGCGCGGGGGCGCCGACGGCGCCGCTCCCGCGTCGGCTCCTGCCCGGCCGGACGCAGGGGCCGTATGCTCGACACTCCCGGCCGGTTTCGGATGTTCTGTCCGGATCGGCCGGTCCTTCACCCCACGGTCGTCTCCCCGCCATCACGGCGTGGAACGGGGCCGCTACGGTGACGGTTCGTCGTCCCAGCCTGTAGTCCGGCCGTTCCTCGGTTCTGCTCGGGAGTTGCAAAGCAATGCGTATTGGAGTGCTGACCAGCGGCGGTGACTGCCCCGGCCTGAACGCGGTGATCCGTTCCGTGGTCCACCGGGGGGTGGTCGACCACGGCGACGAGATCATCGGGTTCGAGGACGGCTGGCGCGGTTTCCTGGAGGGCGTCCACCGCCCCCTGACCCTGGAATCGGTGAGCGGCATCCTCGCCCAGGGCGGCACGATCCTCGGCTCCTCCCGGGTGCAGCCGAGCCACTTGCGCGACGGCGTCGAACGCGCCAAGCGGTACTGCTCGGACCTCGGCCTGGACGCCGTCATCCCGATCGGCGGCGAAGGCACCCTCAAGGCCGCCAAGCTGATGAGCGACGCCGGACTGCCGATCGTCGGCGTGCCGAAGACCATCGACAACGACATCGCCTGCACCGACGTCACCTTCGGTTTCGACACCGCCGTCTCGGTCGCCACCGAGGCCCTGGACCGGCTGAAGACCACCGCCGAGTCGCACCAGCGCGTCATGGTCGTCGAGGTCATGGGCCGCCACACCGGCTGGATCGCGCTCAACGCGGGCATGGCCGCCGGCGCCCACGCGATCGTCGTCCCGGAGCGCCCCTTCCACATCGACAAGCTCACCGCCGTCGTCCGCGAACGCTTCGACCGGCAGAAGAAGTTCGCGATCGTGGTCTGCGCCGAGGGCGCCAAGCCCGAGCCCGGCACCATGCACTGGGAAGAGGGCAGCAAGGACATCTACGGCCACGAGCGGTTCACCGGCATCGCCACCCAGCTCTCCCGCGAGCTGGAGCACCGGCTCGGCAAGGAGGCCCGCCCGGTGATCCTCGGCCACACCCAGCGCGGCGGCACCCCGACCGCGTACGACCGGGTGCTGGCCACCCGGTTCGGCTGGCACGCCGTGGAGGCCGTCCACAAGGGCGCCTTCGGCCACATCACCGCGCTGCAGGGCACCAACATCAACCTGGTGCCGCTGGGCGAGGCCGTCGCCGAGCTGAAGACCGTGCCGCAGGATCGCTACCTGGAGGCGGAGACGGTCATCTGACGCTCCCCCGCACCCTGCCGCCGGCCCCCGAGCACCCGCTCGGGGGCCGGTGTCGTTCCCGCGCGACGCCCCCGCGCCCGGGCTAGCGTGACCGTGGGGCAGGACCGGTGGGGCGTGACCGGCGGACGGAGCACCGCCGGCCGTCGCCGGAGCACCGCCGGAGCACCGTCAGACCACGGGAAGGAAGCAGCCGATGGAGATCCTCGCGTACGGCGTACAGGCCGACGAACGGCCGCTGCTGGAGCAGGCGTTCACGGGCCGGCACGAGCTGCGCTGCCTGAGCGTCTTCCTCAACCGCGACACCGCCCCACTGGCCGCCGGCTACCCGGCCGTCAGCAGCAGCGTCAACGACGTCCTCGACGCCGGCACCCTCACCCTCCTCGCGGCCGGCGGCACCAGGCTGATCGCCCAGCGCTCCACCGGCTTCAACAACATCGACCTGGACGCCGCCGCCGAACTCGGCCTCACCGTCGCGCGGGTCTCCCACTACAGCCCCTTCGCCGTCGCCGAACACGCCTGGGCCCTGGCCCTGGCCGTGAACCGCCGGCTCACCCGGGCCGCGAACCGCTCGCGCGAGTTCGACTTCCGCCTCGACGGGCTGCTCGGCCGCGACATCCACGGGATGACGGTCGGCGTGATCGGCACCGGCAAGATCGGCGAGTGCTTCGCCCGGATCGCCCACGGCTTCGGCACCGACCTGCTCGGCTGGGACATCGCCCCCAACCCCGCCTGCACCGCCCTCGGCATGACCTACACCGAACTGCCCGAGCTGCTCTCCCGCTCCGACCTCGTCAGCCTGCACGTCCCCCTGCTGCCCGCCAC
Source organism: Kitasatospora sp. NPDC022785 (assembly GCF_055561295.1). Taxonomy (NCBI): domain Bacteria; kingdom Bacillati; phylum Actinomycetota; class Actinomycetes; order Kitasatosporales; family Streptomycetaceae; genus Kitasatospora; species Kitasatospora sp. NPDC022785. Next base: position 37,706 of record NZ_JBVHHB010000011.1, read on the forward strand.
CCACCACCTCATCGACGCCGCCGCGCTGACCCGCATGAAGGACGACGCCATCCTCGTCAACTCCAGCCGCGGCGGCCTCGTCGACACCGCCGCCCTGGTCGAGACCCTGCGCGCCGGCCGGCTCTCCGGCGTCGGCCTCGACGTCTACGAGGAGGAGACCGGCGTCTTCTTCTACGACCGCTCGGTCGAAGGCATCAGCGACGACACCCTCGCCCGCCTGATGACCTTCCCCCAGGTCCTGGTCACCTCCCACCAGGCCTACTTCACCCGCACCGCCGTCGGCCAGATCATCGACGCCACCGCCCGCAACATCGAGGACCACGAAGCCGGCCGCACCAACGAGAACACCCTCGTCCCGGCCACCGGCACCTGACCCGGAAGGAGTGTCCGGACCGGATCATCCTGCGGTACGGGCGGACACTTCGCGGCCTGCGCGTTCATCCGCGGGAGCCGGCTGAGGTCTCCCCGCCGTCCTCCGCCACGGCACGCGCGGGCGCCGCCGGCTCCGACCGAGGACAGTCGGAGGCCGCGGTCCGGACCAGGGCGGAGACCACCACCGCGGTCGAGAAGCACGCGTGGCCGACGGTCATGAGGGCCCCGTGCGGGCCTCCTCCTCCACGGCGGACGCGTTGACGGCGACGTCCATCGCGCCGGAGGCCGCACCGGTCAGCGCCAGGCTGCCGATCAGCGTCGACTCCGACGTCGCCAGCGACGGCAGGAACCCGACCAGCGCCATGGCCACCAGGCAGCCCGTCACCGCGGGCCGGCCCAGGCGGTCGATGACCGCACCGGCGAGCCGCATGGAGCAGAGCGCGCCGAACCCGATCATCAGCACCGCCACGCCGAGTTCGCCGTCGCCGACCCGGGCCTGGCGCTGCGCCTCGGGGAGGAGCGCGCCCCAGGCACCCCAGAACGTGCCGAACGAGACGAAGGCTGCGAGGACTCGCACACGTCCGGCGGTCATGTGGCAGGGAGCCCCTCGCTACGGGGGCCGCCCGGCTCGGCCCCGGCCCGGGAGGCCGTGGAGGATCGCCATGCAGCAAACCTTTCCGGCGGGCCCGCCGGCGAACCCCCCGGCCGCCCACGTCCGCGGAGCCGGGGGCCGGGGGAAGCCCCGGGGTAAGGCCCGCCTAGTCTGTAGACGCAAGCAAAACGGGCGAACCGGACCCACCAGGGGGCCGCGACGAGGGAAAGCAGGACCCGCCCATGGGCGACGGAATGTCAGGCATGCACCACCACGGCGGGATGACAGAGCTGGGGCCGTTCTCCCTCTCCAACGTCATGACCTGGTCCCCCGACTGGGTGTTCCTGATCGGCAGCCTGGTCGCGCTGGCGCTGTACGGGACTGGCGTGGTGCGGCTGTACCGGCGCGGCGACCGCTGGCCGATCGGCCGGACCGTCGGCTGGGTGGCGGGCGTCGGCTCGGTGATCCTGGTCACCTGCACCGGGCTGAACGACTACGGCATGGTGCTGTTCAGCGCGCACATGATGCAGCACATGGTGCTCTCCATGCTCTCGCCGATCCTGCTGCTGCTCGGCGCGCCGATCACGCTGGCGCTGCGCGCCCTGCGCCCGGCCGGCAAGGGGCGCCCGCGCGGCCCGCGCGAGCTGCTGGTGGCGCTGCTGCACAGCACCTACGTCAAGGTGATCTCGCACCCGGCGTTCACCATTCCGCTGTTCATCGCGAGCCTCTACGGGGTGTACTTCACCCCGCTGTTCGACTTCCTGATGCAGTACCGCCTCGGGCACATCTTCATGATGGTGCACTTCCTGGCCACCGGGCTGGCGTTCTTCTGGCCGATCATGGGTGTGGACCCGGGCCCGAACCGCCCGGGCCACGTGATGCGGATCATCGAGCTGTTCATGGGGATGCCGTTCCACGCCTTCTTCGGCGTGGCGGTGATGATGGCCAGCCACTCGCTGGTGACCACCTTCACCGAGGCCGGCGCGCCGCCCGGGACGGACCTCCTGGCGGACCAGAAGCTGGCCGGCGGCATCACCTGGGCGTTCGGCGAGATCCCGACGGCGATCGTGCTGATCGCGCTGGTCTACCAGTGGATGCGCTCCGAGCAGCGGGTGTCCCGCCGCCGGGACCGTGCCGAGGACCGCAACGGTGACGCCGAGCTGGCGGCGTACAACGCGTACCTGGCCTCACTGGACAAGCGCGGCCAGCGCCCGGCACCGGCGGCCGACGCTGGCTGAGCCCGCTCCCGGGCGCCCCGCTCCCCCGACGAACCCCTGCCCGACGAACCCCTGCCCGACGCCCGGGTGGGGGTTCCGTCGTTCCCGGGGTCAGTCGCGGGGGGCCGCCTGCCGGGCGAGGCCGGCGACCAGGATGTCCATGCCGAACTCGAAGCGCTCGTCACCGACGTTGCGGGTGAGCGCGGCGGCCATCGAGGTGATCATCGGGTAGCGGTCCGCCGGGATCGTGCTGAAGTACTCGCGCACCCTCTCGGTGTAGGCGTCGGCGTCGGCCTCGGTGTGGCCGCTCCGGGTGGAGGCCTCGAAGGTGGTCGCGGTGGTGTAGAGGCCGAGCAGGTCCACGCCGTACGCGGCGGTCTGCTCGTCCAGCCCGCCGGCCCGCAGGATGCCCAGCATGGTGTCGGCGACGTCCATGGCGTGCGGGGTCACCGGGACGTTGGCGACCACGGCGGCCTTGGCGAGGTCGCGGTGGCCGAGCAGCACGTCCCGCGAGCGGCGCATCAGCCGCTTGATCTGCTCCTGCCAGTCGGCCGGGTCCGGCTGTTCGAGGGCGATCTCGGAGTACGCCAGGTCGAGGACGAGCTCGACCAGCTCGTCCTTGTTGCCGACGTGGGCGTAGAGGCTGGCGGCGCCGGTGCCGAGCTCCTGGCCGACCCTGCGCATGCTCAGCGCGTCCATGCCCTCGGCGTCGACGATCCGAAGGGCGGCCTCGACGATCCGTTCGCGGCTCAGCGGCTGGCGCCTGGAGGCCGCCTTCTCCTTCTCCTGCCAGTGCGCCGACCAGCTCGGACGCGGGGCGGCACTGGTCATGGGGGCTCCTTCGTGGTCGGCGTCGGGTCCCACACTACTTGACACGAACACTGTTCCATGGGAGAACACTGTTCGTCGCAAGGAAACAGTGTTCGCTCAGACGAACGTGGTTCGTCCGGCTCCGACCATCAGGAGAGCCCACCCATGACCAGTCAGACCGCCCCTCCCCCGGCCGCCACGGCGGCCGAGCCCGCACCGGCCGGCTACCGCCTGCGCTGGGCCGCCCTCGCCGTGATCCTGGCCGCCGAGGTGATGGACCTCCTCGACACCACGATCGTCGGCGTCGCCTCCCCGGCGATCCGGCGCGACTTCGGCGGCAGTGACGCGCAGATCCAGTGGATCTCCGCCTCCTACACGCTCGCCTTCGCCGTCCTGCTGATCACCGGCGGCCGGCTCGGGGACCTGCTCGGCCGCAAGAAACTCTTCGTCGCCGGCGCGGCCGGCTTCACGCTCGCCTCGGTGCTCTGCGCCGCCTCGGCAGGCCCGGGCACCCTGATCGCCGCCCGCACCGTCCAGGGCCTCTTCGCCGCCCTGCTGATCCCGCAGGGGCTCGGCCTGATCAAGGCGATGTTCCCGCCGAAGGAGATGGGCGCCGCGTTCGGCCTCTTCGGCCCCGTCCTCGGGCTCTCCTCCGTCCTCGGGCCGACGCTCGGCGGCTACCTCACCGACGCCGACCTGTTCGGCACCGGCTGGCGGATGGTCTTCCTGATCAACCTGCCGCTCGGCCTGCTCGCGGCGCTCGCCGCCGTCAGGGTCCTGCCCGCCGACCGCACCACCCGCACCGCCGGCGCCGGCCGGCTCGACCCGGTCGGCGTCCTGGTGCTCAGCGCCGCCGTCCTGCTGCTGGTCTACCCGCTGGTGCAGGGACGCGAGCTGGGCTGGCCGCTCTGGACCTACCTCGCCATGGCCGCCTCGCTGCCGGTCCTCCGGCTGTTCACCGTCCACCAGCGCCGGGTGCTGCGGCGCGGCGGCACCCCGCTGATCGAGCCCTCGCTCTTCGCCAAGCGGGCCTTCACATCGGCGCTCGCCACCGGGCTGGTCTTCTTCGCCGCGCTCTCCGGCCTGCTGCTGACCTTCACCCTCTACCTGCAGCTCGGCCTCGGCTGGAGCCCGCTGCACTCCGGCCTCACCATGATCCCGCTCTCGCTCGGCATCGTGGCCGGCGCGATCCTCTCCGGCGGCTTCCTCGCCCCCAGGTACGGCCGGCGCGTCCTGCATGCGGGCATGGCCGTCGCCGCCGCGGGCACGCTCGGCCTCCGGGCTTCCGTCGAGCACTGGGCCGGCGGCCTGACCAGCTGGGAGCTGACCCCCGCGCTGGCCGTCACGGGCTTCGGCCTCGGCCTGATCATGGCGCCTTTCTTCGACATCGCCCTGGCCGGCGTCGAGGACTCCGAGACCGGCTCGGCCTCCGGGGTGCTCAACGCCCAGCAGCAGCTCGCCGGCTCGATCGGCGTCGCGCTGCTCGGCACCGCGTTCTTCGGCTGGGCCGGCTCGGACGGCTTCCGGCACGCGGCCGGCTGGACCTTCGGCCTGACCGCCGGCCTGCTGGCCCTCGCCTTCCTGGCCGCCTTCCTGCTCCCACGGAACGCCCGCCCGGGCGGCGAGCACTGACACCTCCGTACCGCCACCGCCCGCCGGGGCAGCACCTGGCGGGCGGTGGCGTCCGCTTACCATCCGGTGCATGCAAGCCCTTCTGATGGCCGCCCTGCTCGCCGTGGTGCTGCTCTCCCGGATCCAGGAACCGCGACGGTTCGGCAACGGTGTGCTGCTCGGGCTGACCGGCCTCTGCGTGGCGGTCGGCACGGTGAGCGCCGTCGGCCGCTTCTCGGCGCCGGCGGCGGGCGCCGTCACCGCCGGGGTGGCCGGCGCGGTCTGGCTGAGCGGGCTCGTCGCGGCCGCGCTGCTGGTGGCGAACGGGGTCACGATGGTCCGCCGGGAGGGCACCCGGCCGGCCAGCCTGCTCTCCCTGCTCACCGGTGCGGCCCTGCTCGGGCTGCTGGGGCTGCTGCTCTCGGCCACCTACCTGAGCGTGCGGGCGCTGCGCGCGGCCGCCGGCGCCGCCGTCCTGCTCGGCGGTTACGGCGTGTTCCTGCTGCTCTGCTTCGTCGGGTACACCCTGCTCTACCGCCGGCTGGCCGTCCGCCCGGGCGCCGACTACGTGGTCGTGCTGGGTGCCGGGCTCGACGGCTGCGAGGTGCCACCGCTGCTGGCCGCCCGGCTGGACCGGGCGCTGGCGCTGTACCGGACCGAGGAGGCGGCCGGGCACACCCCGCTGCTGCTGGTCACCGGTGGCAAGGGGCCGGACGAGAGCTGCACCGAGGCGGCCGCGATGGCCGCCCACCTGCTCGCCCGCGGCTGCCCGGGCGAGCGGATCCGGCGGGAGGAGAAGGCCACCAGCACCACCGAGAACCTGGCCTTCAGCCGCGAGCTGATGGAGCGCGAGCACCCGGGCTACCACTGCACCGTGGTCACCAGCAGCTTCCACGTGCTCCGCTCCGCCGTCGCCACCCGCCGGGCCGGCGTGCCCGGCCAGGTGGTCGGGGCGCCGACCGCCGCGTACTACTGGCCGAGCGCCGTCCTGCGCGAGGTGGTCGCGACCGCCCTGCTCTACCCGCGGGTGAACGGCGCGGCCGTCCTGCTGCTCGCGGCGGCCGGGGCGGTGGCCGGCTGGCGCTGGTAGAGCCCGGCCGGCGGGCCGGTCGCCGCGTCCTCGGGACGAACGCCGGGAGGCCCCGGGGTCCTGAGCGGACCCCGGGGCCTCCCGGTTCGACTGGGCTGCGTTCAGCCGAGGTTGGCCAGCGCGTCGTTGAAGGTCTTCGACGGGCGCATCGCGGCCGCGGCCTTGGCCGGGTCGGGCTGGTAGTAGCCACCGAGCTCGACCGGGGCGCCCTGGACGGCGATGAGCTCCTCGACGATGGTCTGCTCCTGCTCGGCCAGCGACTTGGCCAGGCCCGCGAACGCCTCGGCCAGGGCGGCGTCGGCGGTCTGCCGGGCCAGCTCCTGGGCCCAGTAGAGGGCCAGGTAGAAGTGGCTGCCACGGTTGTCGATGCCGCCGAGGCGGCGGCTCGGCGACTTGTCCTCGTTGAGGAAGGTGCCGGTGGCGCGGTCCAGCGTGTCGGCCAGCACCTGGGCGCGGGCGTTGTCGGTGGACTGGGCCAGGTGCTCGAAGCTGGCGGCCAGCGCGAAGAACTCGCCCAGGCTGTCCCAGCGCAGGTAGTTCTCCTTGACCAGCTGCTGGACGTGCTTCGGGGCGGAGCCGCCGGCGCCGGTCTCGAACAGGCCGCCGCCGTTCATCAGCGGGACGACCGACAGCATCTTGGCGCTGGTGCCCAGCTCCAGGATCGGGAAGAGGTCGGTCAGGTAGTCACGCAGCACGTTGCCGGTGACGGAGATGGTGTCCTCACCGCGGCGGATGCGCTCCAGCGAGAACTTCGTCGCCTCGACCGGCGTCTTGATCTCGATCTGCAGGCCCTCGGTGTCGTGCTCCGGCAGGTACGCCTTGACCTTCCCGATCAGGACGGCGTCGTGCGCGCGGCCCTCGTCCAGCCAGAAGACGGCCGGGCTGCCGGTGGCGCGCGCGCGGGTGACGGCCAGCTTGACCCAGTCGCGGATCGGCAGGTCCTTGGTCTGGCAGGCGCGGAAGATGTCGCCGGCCTGGACGGCCTGCTCCAGCACCACGTTGCCCTCGGTGTCGACCAGGCGGACGGTGCCGGCGGCCGGGATCTCGAAGGTCTTGTCGTGGCTGCCGTACTCCTCGGCCGCCTGGGCCATCAGGCCGACGTTCGGCACCGAGCCGATGGTGGCCGGGTCGAGGGCGCCGTGGGCGCGGCAGTCGTCGATGACGGCCTGGTACACGCCGGAGTAGCTGCTGTCCGGCAGCACGGCCAGGGTGTCGGCCTCGTTGCCGTCCGGGCCCCACATGTGGCCGGAGGTGCGGATCATGGCCGGCATCGAGGCGTCGACGATGACGTCGGACGGCACGTGCAGGTTGGTGATGCCCTTGTCGGAGTCGACCATGGCCAGGGCCGGGCCCTCGGCCAGCTCGGCCTCGAACGAGGCCTTGATCTCCTCGCCCAGGTGCGGCACGCCGTCCAGGCCGGCGAGGATGCCGCCGAGGCCGTTGTTCGGGTTGAGGCCGGCGGCGACGAGCGCCTCGCCGTACGTGGCGAAGGTCTTCGGGAAGAAGGCGCGGACCACGTGGCCGAAGATGATCGGGTCGGAGACCTTCATCATGGTGGCCTTGAGGTGCACCGAGAACAGCACGCCCTCGGCCTTGGCGCGGGCGACCTGCGCGGCCAGGAACTCGCGCAGCGCGGCGACGCGCAGCACCGAGGCGTCGACGACCTCGCCGGCCAGGACCGGCACCGACGGGCGCAGCACGGTGGTGGTGCCGTCCTCGCCGACCAGCTCGATGCGGAGCGAGCCGTCGGCGGCGACCACGGCGGACTTCTCGGTGGAGCGGAAGTCGTTCTGGCCCATGGTGGCGACGTTGGTCTTGGAGTCGGCCGTCCAGGCGCCCATGCGGTGCGGGTGCGTCTTGGCGTAGTTCTTGACCGACGCGGGGGCGCGGCGGTCCGAGTTGCCCTCACGCAGGACGGGGTTGACGGCGCTGCCCTTGACCTTGTCGTACCGGGCGCGGACGTCCTTGTCCTCGTCGGTCTGCGGGTCGTCCGGGTAGTCCGGCAGCGCGTAGCCCTGCGCCTGCAGCTCGGCGATGGCCGCCTTCAGCTGCGGGATGGAAGCCGAGATGTTCGGCAGCTTGATGATGTTGGCGCCCGGGGTCTTGGCGAGCTCGCCGAGCTCGGCGAGGGCGTCCTCGATCCGCTGGCCCTCCTCCAGACGCTCCGGGAAGCTCGCGATGATCCGCCCGGCCAGGGAGATGTCGCGAGTCTCCACCCGGACGCCCGCCGTCGAGGCGTAGGCCTGGACCACAGGCAGGAACGAATACGTTGCCAGGGCCGGCGCCTCGTCGGTGTGCGTATAGATGATGGTCGAGTCAGTCATCGGTACTCCGCTTCACGTCTCCAACGTCTTGATGTCAAGATATCTCGTGATCGCCCCTCCGCTCCACCACCCCCCGCTCCGGAGCACGCGCCGGCGCCCGCCCCGGGTCGGCGGCGGTCAGGTCCACCGTGGTCCCGGGACGGGCGCGGGGCAAGCGGAGGAGGGTCAGGCCCGGGCGAGCCGGGCGCCGAACTCCTCGGCGTCGGCGACGAACCAGAGCTGGTTGCCGCGGTTGCTCTCGTAGACGAAGTCGCGCAGGGCGCTGCTGGCGGCCAGGTGTCCGGAGATGTCGCCGGTGACGGCCAGGCCGATCCGGTAGTTGACGAACTTCTGCGAGATCTCGCCGGCGACCCGGGTGCTCAGCCGGAAGAAGTCGTCGCCGAGGCGGGCGGCCGGGACGACGACCCAGGCGGCGTCGTGGCCCATCGCGTCGCCGATCAGGTCCATCGCGTCCCGCTCGCCGCGGACCGCCGGGCCCTCGGCGGGCAGGCGCAGCACGGTGGCCCCGGCCACCTCGACGGCCTCCGCTCCGGTGGCCACCGCCGCGGCGGGCTCGACGGTGTCGGTGACCTCGTGGTGCTCAGACATGACGGTTCTCCCTGGTCAGCGCATTGATGAGGACGAGCAGCTCGGCGGTGTCGGCCAGCCCCCCGAGGATGATCACCTTGAGCGTGGATCGCTCCTCGTCGTGCACGGTCTGGAGCTTCAGCGGCCTGCCCTCGCGGGGGCCGGCGATCGCCGCCATCACGGTGTTGGCGAGCCAGGCGGCCTCCCGGGTACCGATGCCGTCGACCTGCACGATCGTCGAGGCCTCAGCATGGAGCTCCGGCGCGGCGGCCGGAGCGGGCGCCGCCGGGGTGCCGGTGAAGGCCGCCAGGTCCTCCTCGGTGATCCGGTACTGCTTGCCGATCCGGGCCGCCTTCAGCCGGCCGTCGCGGACGTAGCCGCGCACGGTCCGGACATGCAGCCCGAGCAGCTCGGCCACCTGTTCCACCGAGTAGTACTGCGGCACGCGTGCCACCCTCCTTGGACTGCTCTATTTGCCATCAAACTACCATACCGAGCATGGCCAGAGGGAAGAATAGGGATGTTTGGGGAAGGACGGCCGAGCGAACGTCAGGAGTCCGTCAACACGGCGCCGCATTCGGTCAACACTGCGTCAGGACGACGCCCGGCGGACCGCGGGCGCCCTAGCGTCGGAGAAGCAGTTCCGGCAGGCCCCTCCACCACTCGGGAGCACCCGCATGGCCCGCGTCGTCTGGCACGTCCCGGTCACCGTCACCGGACGCACCACCGCCCTTCGCCTGTTCCGTCTCCGCGACGGCCGCCGCTGTGCGGTCGGCTTCAGCTCCGCCGAGGCCCTGACCGCCCTGCTCGGGCCGGGCCAGGCGTCCACCGAGCTCGCGGAACCCGCACTGCGGGCACTCGCCGCACCGCTCGGCGTCGACACCGTGGTCCTGGACCCGCGCCTGGTGGCGCCGCCCGTGCCCGCCACCTGCTCCCCCGCCCCGGCGGCCCAGCTCCAGCCCCGGTGACCGCCCTCCACCTGCTCCCCGGCGGCGCCGCGCCGCAGCCCCAGGGAGCCCGGCCCCTGCACGCCCTCGCCCGGGTCGGCTTCGGCCCCGTCCCGCTCGACTTCGACCGGCTGGCCGCCGAGTTCCCCGCCGTGCAGAGCGGACTCGCCCTGGCCGGGGACGCCGACCTCGAACTCCGCCTCGCCTGCACCGGCCCCGAGGAGTTACGGGCCATCTCCGCGGCCCTGCTGCGGGCCGGCGCCGCCCACGTCCGGATCGACCTGGTCCTGCGCGCCCTCGTCCCCCGGCCGCCGACGCTCCGGCCGGTGCCGTAGCCACCTGCCGCCCGCGCCCCCGTGTCGCGGGAGCACGGGCGGCTCGGCTCAGCCGCTTTCGCGGGTCAGCGCGGCGATCGCGGCCAGCATGAGGACGGAGCCGGCCAGCAGTGCCGGGGTGAGGGGCTCGCCCAGGAAGGCGGTGGCCATCAGAGCGGCCGTCACCGGTTCGAGCAGGACGGAGGCCGTCGCACCCGGCACGGCGGCCGGGCCCGCGAAGTACCAGCGGTACGCGAGCAGGGTCGGAACGGTGCCGATGGTGATCAGCGTGCCGAGGCCATGGCCCGCGTACAGCACCGAGCCGAAGTAGGCGCACTGGCTGACGGCGGGCCCGAGCCCGGTCAGGACGGTCGCCCGCCGCGAACCCGCGGCCGGTCGTGATCTTCTCCTCTCCCACGGTGACCACGTACCGTCGGCGGTGACGCGGTGGAGGTCCTCCTCCACCCCCGGGTGCGGAGGAGAGCAGCGGCGTGGACCACCTGACGTACAGCGACGTGAAGGCGGCCGGGGAGCGGATCGCGGGGCGGGTGCGACCGGTGGTGGTGGCGCCGGGGGACGAGGGCGGGCGGGTCTGGCTGGCTCTGGAGTACCTGCAGCACACCGGGAGTTTCAAGGCGCGCGGCGCACAGAACTTCCTGCTCGCGCACGCCGGGGCGGGCACCCTGCCCGCCGCCGGGGTGACCATCGCGTCGGGCGGGAACGCGGGCCTGGCCTGCGCCTGGGCGGCCCGTGAACTCGGCGTGCGCGCCACGGTGTTCCTGCCGGAGACGGCGCCGCCGGTGAAGATGGCGCGGCTGCGGTCCTACGGCGCCGAGGTACGGCTGGCGGGCGGCGAGTACGCGGAGGCGCTGGCCGCGTGCGAGGAGTTCGCTGCGGCGAGCGGCGCGTTGGCCTCGCACGCCTACGACCACCCGCTGATCGCGGCCGGGGCCGGGACGGTCCTGGAGGAGATCCGGGACCGACTCCCGGGCCTGGACACGGTGGTGGTGTCGGTGGGAGGCGGCGGACTGTTCGCCGGGGTGGCGGCCGCGGCGCGCGAGCACGACGTCCGGGTGGTGGCGGTGGAGCCGGCGGGCAGCCGGGCGTTGAACGCGGCGCTGGCGGCGGGGAGTCCGGTGGACGTCCCGGTGGAGTCGGTGGCCTCGGACTCCCTGGGCGCCCGCCGGGCCACCGCACTCGCCGTCCATGCCGCCCAACAGGACGGCGTCCGTTCGGTGCTGGTCCCGGACACCGCCATCGTCCGGGCCCGGCAGGACCTTTGGGACGAGCGCCGGATCGCCGTCGAACACGCGGCGGCCACCGCCCTCGCCGCGGTGGACGGCACCGACGGCGAGCGGATCGCCGTCCTGCTCTGCGGCGCCAACACCGACCCGTCCGACCTGGTGACCGGCGGCTAGCGGCGGCCGGCGGCTCAGCCGATGCCCTGGCGGTCCGGCACCAGGGCGAACGTCCGGGCCTGCGGGTCGGGCAGGTTCTCCGCCACGGCCCGGTCCAACAGGACGCGCTGCTCCAGGAGTCGGGTGCGCCGGTGCTCGGGGGCGATGCGCAGCAGGTCGTCCAGGGAGGCGGCGAGGCGGCGTGTCACCTGCGGGTGCCCGGCGCCGCAGAGGCGGATCTCGGTGAAGGCGAGATCGACCACGCAGCGCCAGTCCGGTACCGGTTCCACCAGCCGGACGGCGCCTGCCCGGTCGCGGAAACAGAGGTCCCCGAAGCTCTCGTGGACGAGCATGGCGAGCAGCTGGTGGATCCGGTCGATGGACTGCACCGCGGTGGTCGGGTCGTTGACGGCGGGCGAGAGCGCTCGGATGGCGATGTCGACCAGCTGACGGAACCCGAAGCCGAGGTCCTGGTGCATCGTCCGGTCGACGCCGACGTTGAAGGCCAGGGCGATCCGCCGCGGGCGCGGCGGTCGGGCGCCGGCCACCCGGACGATCGGGGTGCCGGGGGTGATGAAGTCGCCGATCCGGGGGACGAGGTGGAGCACCGCGTCGTGCTTGCGGGCGATCCGCACCAGCCGGCCGATGTTGACGTCGCGCAGCACCCCCGAGCGGCCCTCGTGCAACAGGGTGAGCGCTCCCTCGGGGACGGCCGGCGGCTGCGGCTCGGGCTGCATCAGCCGGTAGTGGTGGATGACCGACACCGACTCGTTCGCCACCCGGTCGATGACGTGCGGGACGCGCAACAGCCGCATGGTGGACTGCACGTAGAGGACGAACAGCCCCAGGCTGAGCACCACCAGCAGGACGGCGACGAGGCCGGAGAAGACCGGTACGGACGTGACCTTGGCCGGGTCGGTGGAGTCGTCGTAGCTGAGCTGGACGAGCAGCGCGAAGAGGAAGGTGGCCAGGCAGACCGAGAAGGTGGCCTTGGTCAGCCGGCTGCGCACGTACAGCCGCAGCACCCGCGGGGAGAACTGGCTGGCGGCCATCTGCAGGGCGACCAGCGAGATCGAGAACACCACGGCGATGAACGTCAGCATGGCCGAACTGACGGTCGAGACCACACTCCTGGCGGCGCCGGTGAACCGCATCAGCTCGTCGGCGGAGCCGGTCTCGGCGACGGTGGCGGTGACGACGCTCTCGTCCAGCCAGGCGGTGACCGAGGCCAGCACCACGGCGGCGAGGCAGGTGAGCAGCGGGGCGAACCAGAACGACTCCCGCAGGTGCTCGCGCAGCGGGGAGAGCGCGCGGTAGCGCACCTGTCGGGGCGGGCCCGGCGAACGGTCGGTCATCGCCCCAGGCTAGGGCGGGTGCTCACAGCCGCGCCGGTACGCCACGCCCGCCCCGGGTGGGCTACCCCAGCAGCCGGCGCAGTGCGAGCCCGTCCGGGGCTGCGGCGGTGAGCAGCGCGGCGTCCGGGTCGGGCAGCGTGAGCAGGGCGGCGTCGCCCCCGGCGGGCCGCCCGGGCGGTGGCGGCGGCGGGTGGCCGACGGTGAGCCGCTGTCCGGTGGCCCGGTGACCGCCGAGGACGGCGGGGCCGTCCCAGCCGGGGGCGCCGGGGCCGAGGTCGGTCTGCTGGTCGAGCAGGAGCCGGCCGGCGCGGCGGACGGTGAGCCGGGAGGTGAGCCGGCCGGGGGCGGCGCCACGGGCCCAGTCGTGGTGGCGGCCGAGGATCTGTTCCTCGCGGTGGCGCAGCCGGGCGCCGGCGGCGAGGGTGATCCGGGTGTGCAGGACGAGGTGGCTGCCGCTCGCGGCGACGACGGGTTCGGGCCGCCAGTCGAGCCGGGCGCCCTCCCCCACCGTCAGCGCGATGTCGTAGAACGCGGGCCCGGGCCCGGGCAGGCTGATGGTGGCGGCCGCGCTGGTGACGGTGAGCGCGGCGCCGTCGGCGAGTTCGACGGCGAGGGCGAGCCGGTCGCCGCCGAGCGGTGCGGCCATCGAGCCGACGAGCACCACGTGGGCGGCGCCGTCGTCGTCCCGGGTGCGGCGGGGGGCGAGCGGGCCGGCGCCGGAGAGGACGGGCAGAGCGGTGGTGCCCCGCCCGTCCGGCTCGGCGAGGATGCGGGCCCGCGCGAGGACTGCGGCCGTCACCGGGCCTGGCGCCGGTCGGTCGCGTGCTGCGCGGCCTGGCGCGGGTCGGCTCCGTCCTGCGCGGCCTCACTCGGGTCGGCTCCGTCCTGCGCGGCCTCACTCGGGTCGGCCCCGTACTGCGTGGTCTCGCGCCGGTCGGCCTCGCGCCAGGCCGCGAGCTTCTCCCGGACCCAGGCGGCGACGGGGGCCACGCCGTCGGCGGAGGTGAGCGAGCAGAAGACGGTGGGCAGCTCGCCGCGCTGGGCGGCGGCGTCGCGGGCCATCACGCCGAGGTCGGCGCCGACCAGCGGGGCCAGGTCGGTCTTGTTGATCACCAGCAGGTCGGAGGTGGAGACGCCGGGGCCGCCCTTGCGCGGGATCTTGTCGCCGCCGGAGACGTCGATGACGAAGATCTGGTGGTCGACCAGCCCGCGGCTGAAGGTGGCGGTGAGGTTGTCGCCGCCGGACTCGACGAGGACGAGGTCGAGCGGGCCGACGGCGTCCTCCAGCTCCTCGACGGCCTCCAGGTTGGCGGAGATGTCGTCGCGGATGGCGGTGTGCGGGCAGCAGCCGGTCTCGACCGCGCTGATCCGCTCGGGCGGCAGGACGGCGTTGCGGAGCAGGAACTCGGCGTCCTCGGTGGTGTAGATGTCGTTGGTGACGACGGCCAGCGAGAGTTCCTCGCGCAGCAGGCGGCAGAGGGCGGCGACGGTGGCGGTCTTGCCGGAGCCGACCGGCCCGCCGAGGCCGATCCGCAGGGCGCGGCGGCGGCCGTCGGCGGCGAGGGCGGCCGCGTACGTGTGGCGGACGGGTGCGTCGACGGGGTCGACGTGGTCACGATGCAAAGAGACGGACCTTCCAGGAGTGGTGCTCTTCGGCGTAGACGTCGAGCAGCGGGGCGGAGGCGGCCGGCAGCGCGTCCGGGTCGTCGCGCAGCGCCGCGGCCAGGGCCTCGCCAGCGACGGCGTCGAGCTGCGGCGCGAGGCGGGCGAGCGCGGCGGCGACCTCGTACGGGTCGAGGCCGAGCAGCCGCACGCATGCCGTGGCCGGCCCGTTGACGCTCTCGTACACGGCGGCGGAGGCGGCCTGGGCCGGGGTGAGCCCGGCGGCCAGCGCGGCGGTGCCGAGCACCACCGGCTGGTGCGCGCCGCGCGGGAACCCGCCGGCGAGTCGGTCGAGTCGGTCGTGCGGCCAGGCGGCGCGGGCGGCCCTGAGCAGCTGGCGGCCGAGCCGGCGACTGGTGGCGCGCAGGGCCGGCGACGGGGTGCGGGCCTCGGCGGCCGCGTCCAGGACGACGATGTCCTGTCCGGCGGCGGCCGCGGCGGCCAGGGCGGCGGCGACCAGGCCGGTGGTGTGCAGCCGCCCGGTGAGGAAGGCCGCCATCGTGGCGCTGTCGTACACCCGCCCGGCCTTGACCGCCGCCTCGGCGCCGCCGGAGTGCGCGTGCCCGCCGGCGGGGAACCGGCCGTCGGCGAGCATCAGCAGCGCAGCGAGGGCCATCAGAAGAGGAAGTACCGCTGGGCGAGCGGCAGTTCGGTGGCCGGTTCGGGGGTGACGACCTCGCCGTCGACGGTGACGGTGAAGGTGTCGGGGTCGACCCGGACGTCGGGGCGGGCGCTGTTGTTGACCATCTGCTCCTTGGTGACCCCGCGGGTGTTCCGGATCGCGGTGAACTCCTTGGCCACGCCGAGCTGTTCGGCCAGCCGGGCGGGCAGGCCGTCGTCGATCGCGGCCTGCGCGGTGAAGTTGAGCGAGTTCGCCGCCGCCGAGCGCCCGGTGGCGCCGAACATCGGCCGCGGCAGCACCGGCTGGGGCGTGGGGATGGACGCGTTGGCGTCGCCCACCTGCGCCCGGGCGATCTGGCCACCCTTGACGACCAGGTCGGGCTTGACCCCGAAGAAGGCCGGCGACCAGAGCACCAGGTCGGCGAGCTTGCCGGGTTCGACCGAGCCGATCTCGCCGTCCAGCCCCTGGGCGACGGCGGGGTTGATGGTGTACTTGGCGACATAGCGCCGGGCCCGGTGGTTGTCGGCGCGACCGTCCCCGGGCAGCGCGCCGCGCCGGGCCTTCATGACGTGGGCGGTCTGCCAGGTGCGCAGCACGACCTCGCCGATCCGGCCCATGGCCTGGGAGTCGGAGCTGATGATGGAGATGGCACCGAGGTCGTGCAGGACGTCCTCGGCGGCGATGGTGGAGGGCCGGATCCGGGACTCCGCGAACGCGAGGTCCTCGGGCACGTGCGGGCTGAGGTGGTGACAGACCATCAGCATGTCGAGGTGCTCGTCGACGGTGTTGACGGTGTGCGGCCTGGTCGGGTTGGTGGAGCTGGGCAGCACGTTGGCCTCGCTCACCACGGTGATGATGTCGGGCGCGTGGCCGCCACCGGCGCCCTCGGTGTGGTAGGCGTGGATGCCCCGGCCGGCGATCGCGGCGAGGGTGTCGCCGACGAAGCCGGCCTCGTTCAGGGTGTCGGTGTGGAGGGCGAGCTGGGCACCGGTCCGGTCGCAGACCCGCAGGCAGGCGTCGATCACGGCCGGGGTGGCGCCCCAGTCCTCGTGGATCTTGAAGCCGAGCGCGCCGGCCCGCAGCTGGTCGTGCATCGACGTCTCGTTGACGGTGTTGCCCTTGCCGAGCAGCCCGACGTTGACCGGCAGGCCGTCCATCGCCGCGAAGAGCCGGCCGAGGTGCCAGGCGCCCGGGGTGACGGTGGTGGCCTTGGTGCCCTCGGCGGGCCCGGTGCCGCCGCCGACCAGGGTGGTGACACCCGAGGCCAGCGCCTCGTCCACCAGCTGCGGGCAGATGAAGTGGACGTGGGTGTCGACGGCGCCGGCGGTGACGATCCTGCCGTTGCCGGCGATCACCTCGGTCTCCGGGCCGATCACCAGCCTGGGGTGGACGCCGTCCATGGTCTCGGGGTTGCCGGCCTTGCCGAGCGCGGTGATCCGGCCGTCCCGGATGCCGATGTCGGCCTTGACGACGCCCCAGTGGTCGAGCACCACTGCGCCGGTGATGACGGTGTCCGGGGCCCCTTCGGCGCGGCTGGTGCGGGCCTGGCCCATGGACTCGCGGATCACCTTGCCGCCGCCGAAGACGGCTTCGTCGCCGCCGCGGCTGCGGTCCTCCTCGACCTCGATCAGCAGGTTGGTGTCGCCGAGCCGGATCCGGTCGCCGGTGGTCGGGCCGTAGAGGTCGGCGTAGCGCTCGCGGGTGAGCCGGAGGGCGGGGCGGCCGGCCCTGAGGTGCTCAGTCATCGAGGGCTCCTGCCGTCTCGCCGCGCAGGCCGGCGACCTCGCGGCGGCCGGCGATCGGGACCAGCTGGACCTCGACCGGGATGCCCGGCTCGAAGCGGACGGCGGTGCCGGCGGGGATGTTGAGGCGCAGGCCGCGGGCGGCCGCACGGTCGAACGCGAGTCCGGGGTTGGTCTCGGCGAAGTGGTAGTGCGAGCCGACCTGGACGGGCCGGTCGGCGCCGTTGAGGACGGTCAGCCGGGTCACGTCCAGCCCGAGGTTGAGACCGATCTCGCCTTCTCCGTAAATGATCTGACCCGGCGTCATGCTTCCGCCGGCGCTCACTGGATGGGCCCGTGGACGGTGACGAGCTTGGTGCCGTCGGGGAAGGTCGCCTCGACCTGGACGTCCGGGATCATCTCGGGGATGCCCTCCATGACGTCGTCCCGGGTGAGCACCTTGCGGCCGGAGTCCATCAGCTCGGCGACGGTCCGGCCGTCGCGGGCACCTTCGAGGACGTGCGAGGTGATCAGTGCGACCGCCTCGGGGTGGTTGAGCCGCAGGCCGCGGCCCCGCCGGGAGCGGGCCACATCGGCGGCCACGTGGATGAGCAGGCGCTCCTGCTCGTGGGGGGTGAGTTTCATCTGCGCGCACCTTCGAGGGGAGGTAAGAGCGCGCGGACACGACGCTGTGCCGCGGTGGTGGCGCATACCGTAGCGGACGAACCACCCCTGGGGCAGGCCGCCCCGCCAGCCCGGGCCGGTATCACTATGCAGTGGGCGCTATTTCTATGACCCTATGTGCCGTCCAGATTGCCAGATCTTGAGGCGAAGCTCAATTCCCGCTCAAGTGCTGAACCTACTCATCAGTTATGTAACACATGTATGAACTGAATGCCCCCTACCTGCGAGGATGTCCGGCCAAGTAGGTAAACATTCAGTAATGAAATCTGTGCAGAGGCCTATGAATACGCCTACTGTGTGGCAACTCTCCGCGCTCCGATCGCCGGGGCCCCCACACCACAGAGAGATTTCGCATGGCATCCCTCAACCAGCTCTCCCCGCCGAGCACGGGTACCGACACCGGTACCCCCACTCACCGCTCGCTGCGCCGCGAGGTCGGACTGATCGGCCTCATGTGGGCCTCGGTCGGCTCGATCATCGGCTCCGGCTGGCTGTTCAGCGCGAAGAACGCCTCCATGGTCGCCGGCCCCGCCGCCCTCATCTCCTGGGGCATCGGCGCCATCGCGATCGCACTGCTGGCGTTCGTCCACGCCGAGCTCGGCGGACTCTTCCCCGTCGCGGGTGGCACCGCCCGCTACCCGCACTACGCCTTCGGCGGCCTGGCGGGGATGTCTTTCGGCTGGTTCTCGTGGCTCCAGGCGGCGACCGTGGCGCCGATCGAGGTCTTCGCCATGATCAACTACGCCACGCACTGGTCCTTCGCCGAGGGCCTGCAGCGGCCCGACGAGACGCTGACCACCAGCGGCCTCATCGTCGCCGTCTTCCTCATGGCCCTCTTCGTCGCCGTCAACTTCCTCGGCGTCAAGGTGCTGGCCCGCACCAACAGCATCACCACCTGGTTCAAGATCGCCGTGCCGCTGGCCACGATCTTCGTCCTGGCCATCACCAACTTCCACCCCGGCAACTTCACCGAGCACGGCTTCGCGCCGTTCGGGATCAAGGGTGTCCTGACCGCGATCAGCACCAGCGGCATCATCTTCGCCCTGCTCGGCTTCGAGCAGGCCCTGCAGATCTCCGGTGAGAGCCGCAACCCCAAGCGCGACATCCCGCGCGCCGTCATCGGCTCGGTCAGCATCGGCACCCTGATCTACGTGCTGCTGCAGGTGGTCTTCATCGCCGCGATCCCCGCGGCCAGCCTCGCCGGGGGCTGGGCCGGCCTGGACTTCGAGGGCATCAGCCGCCCGTTCGCCGGCCTCGCCATGACCGTCGGCCTCGGCTGGCTGGCCTACGTCCTCTACGTGGACGCCATCATCTCCCCCGGCGGCGCCGGCCTGATCTACACCACCTCCACCTCCCGCATCTCCTATGGCCTGAGCAAGAACGGCTACGCGCCGCAGGCCTTCGAGAAGGTGGACCGCAACGGCGTGCCGTACTTCGGCCTGATCATGTCCTTCGTCACCGGCGTGATCTGCTTCCTGCCGTTCCCCAGCTGGCACGAGCTGGTCGGCTTCATCACCTCCGCGAGCGTGCTGATGTACGCCGGCGCCCCGCTCGCCTTCGGCGCGCTGCGCCGCCGCCTGCCGAACCGGGAGCGCTCCTACCGCCTGCCCGGCGGTGCCGTCATCGCCCCGCTGTCCTTCGTGGTCGCCAGCCTGATCATCTACTGGTCCGGCTGGGAGACCCTGTACCGCCTGGGCTTCGCCATCCTGATCGGCTACCTGCTGCTCGGCGGCTACGCCGTCTACGCGATCCGCAAGGGCCTGCCGAACGCGCCGCGCCTGGACTGGCGGGCGGCCCAGTGGCTGCCGGCGTACCTGGTGGGTCTCGGCGTGATCTCCTGGCAGGGCACCTTCGGCGGCCAGGGCCACATTCCGATGTGGTGGGACATGGCCGTGGTCGCGCTCTTCGCCCTCGGCATCTACTTCTGGGCGATCCGGGTCGCACTGCCGGCCGACGTGATCGAGCGGAACGTCGAGGACATCGAGGTGGTCGACGCGGGCGGTCACTGACCCTCGGTCGCACCACAGGACGGGCCCGCCGGTTCACCCCGGCGGGCCCGTCCCGCGTCTCCGGCGCCCTACAGCTTCAGCACCGCGCGCAGCGCCGCCGTCACCGCCGCCTCCGGATCCGCCACCGCGCCCTCCGAGCGCCAGGCGACGAAGCCGTCCGGACGGACCAGCACCGCGCCGTCCGGGCGGACCCCGTGGAGCTCGGCGAAGTCCGCGCCGGGCTCGGGCGCCAGGTCGTCCTCGGCGCCCGTACCGATCCGGTAGGCGTCCAGCGGGACGGCCAGCCGGTCGGCCGCCCGCCGGGCGCCCTCGTGCCAGGCCGTGCCTTCGGGGCCGGTGAGCAGCACCATCGCCTGCTCGTACAGGTCGAGGGTGGAGAGCTTCACACCCGCCCGCAGCAGCCACTGGTGCGGCGCCCGGCTGCCGGGCTCGCCGGCCGACTCGAACTTCTCCGGTACCACCGCGCCCGCCGGATCCGCCCCGGCCACCGCGCCCTCGGGGTAGCGGTAGCCGAGCGCCACCGCCAGCACGCCGGCCTGCCGGCCGACGCCCGGCACCACCGCGTACCCGGGGTGGCTGTGCTCGGCCGAGCGCGCCGAGGCACGCTCGCTCGTCACCTCGGCGACCGGTCGGCGCTCCTGGCCGTACGTCTCCAGCAGCCCCGGCCCGGCCCAGCCGCCCAGCACCGCGGCCAGCTTCCAGGCCAGGTTGTGCGCGTCCTGGATGCCGGTGTTGGAGCCGAACGCGCCGGTCGGCGACATCTCGTGCGCGGCGTCCCCCGCGAGGAAGACCCGTCCGCCGGAGTACCGCTCGGCCACCCGTTCGGCCGCGTGCCAGGGCGCCTTCCCGGTGACCTCCACCTCCAGGTCCGACACGCCGACCGCCGCCCGGATGTGCCGGACGCACCGCTCGTCGGTGAACGCCTCCAGCGGCTCGCCGCGCTCGGGGTGCCAGGGCGCGTGGAACACCCACTCCTCGTGGTTGTCCACCGGCAGCAGCGCGCCGTCGGCCTCCGGGTTGGTCAGGTAGCAGGCGATGAAGTGCCGGTCGCCCACCGCCTCGGCCAGCCGCTTGGCCCGGAAGGTGATGCTGACATTGTGGAACAGCTCGCCCTTGCCGGTCTGGCCGATGCCCAGCCGCTCCCGGGCCGGGCTGCGCGGGCCGTCCGCCGCGACCAGGTACTGCGCCCGGACGGTGCGCTCCTCGCCGGTCTCCCGGCTGCGCAGCAGCGCCGTCACCCCGTCGGCGTCCTGCTCGAAGGAGAGCAGCTCGGTGCTGAAGCGCAGGTCGCCGCCGAGCTCGCGGGCGGACCGCAGCAGCACCGGCTCCAGGTCGTTCTGGCTGCACAGACACCACGCGCTCGGGCTGAACCGGGCCAGCCGGCCCCCCGGGTCGATCTCCCGGAACAGCCACTCCTGCTCCTCGCCGGTCAGCGAGGGGGTCTGGAGGATGCCGTGGTTCGCGGCGAGCACCGAGGCCGCCTCGCGGATCGCCTGCTCGATCCCGGCCACCCGGTACAGCTCCATCGTGCGGACGTTGTTGCCTCGGCCACGCGGGTGACGCGAAGTGTCGGCGTGCTTCTCGACCAGCAGGTGTCTGACACCCAGTCGGCCCAGGAAGAGTGAGGCCGACAGCCCGACCAGCGAGCCGCCGACGATCAGGACCGGCACCCGGTCGTCAACCTTCGGATTCATCAATTACTCCAGCCTGTACGGGAGTTCGCGGTCCGGCTTCGGGCTCGGCGCCGCCCTCGGCGGGGCACGCACACACGGCGGCCCCGTCTCTCCATCCCCCGCCCCGGGGTCGTTCTGCCGCCCCTTCGCTCGGATGGCCCGCAAATCTCGCGCCACCCCGCGGGCTCCGCGCACGATCGACCTCAGGCCTGACGCCGACGCCCGGGCCGACCGCCACCGCACCGCCCTCCCCCGTCGGGCCCACCGGCCGGACGCCGCCCCGCGCGGCCGGACGCGGGCGCCCCAGAAGCAGAAAGTGGATCATGACGACTCTGTCCGAACCGCAGTCGCAACAGCAGGCCGAGACCGACACGCGGCTGCGCGTCATGCTGATGCTGGAGATCAAGGACGGCGCCCAGCAGCGCTTCCTCGACGTGTACGAGACGCTGCGCCACCAGGTGGCGTCCGTCCCCGGGCATGTCAGCGACCAGCTCTGCCAGTCGATCAACGACCCCCGGCAGTGGCTGATCACCAGTGAGTGGGAGGACCAGGAGACCTTCCTGGAGTGGGTCGACAGCCCGGCGCACCGCGAGATGGTCAAGCCGATGCACGGCTGCGTCAGCGACACCTTCCGCTCGCTGCGCTACTCCATCCTCCGGGAGACCTCCGCGGCCGGCGTCACCGGCACCCGCGCCCCGGCGGAGGTGCCGCCCGGCCTGCCCCGCACCACGCCGGCCGGGCACGTCGGCCCGCCGCAGGCCGCACCCGGCCCGGACGGGGTGACCCGGCACGCGCTGACCTTCACCGTGAAGCCCGGCAGCGAGCAGAAGGTGGCCCGGATCCTGTCCGGCTACACCTCCCCCAAGGCCGAGGTCGACGAGACCACCCGGCTGCGCCGCACCTCGCTGTTCATGCACGGCAACCGCGTCGTCCGGGCCGTCGAGGTGATCGGCAACCTCGGTGACGCACTGCGCCACGTCGCCATGCAGCCCGAGGTCCGGGCCGTCGAGGAGGCGATCAACCCGTACCTGGAGGAGGCCCGCCAGCTGGGCGACCCGCAGGCCGCGCGCGCCTTCTTCGCCAAGGCGGCGCTGCCCGCCGAACACCAGGCGATCGCGGGCTCCCCCGTCTCCGGGCGGCTGCACCGGCACGCGGTGCTCTACCCGGTGAAGCCCGGCAACGGGCAGGCCGTCGCCGCGCTGCTGGCCGAGCACGACAACCTGGCCACCGCGGACCCGACCGGCCCGGTCGCCGCGTCCTTCGTCTTCCACCGGGAGGACATCGTGGTCCGCCTGGCGGACCTGCGGGTACCCGCCGAGGCCGACCCGGCGGCGGCCCTCGGTGTCGCCGGCGAACGCGAGGCCACCGTCCTCGGCCGGCTCCTCGACCTCGGCGCCGACGGCGACCTTCGGACCGTCGCCGGACTCAGCGCCTTCCTCGCGGCCCGCGCGATGAACCCGGTCACCGACCGCAGTTCGCAGGAGGGCTGACGGGGCGCCGGCACGGCGCCGCCGCCAGAAGAACCGCCGGACCCCGCACCACCGCCGGACCAGATCCGGAACCGACACTCGGAGGAAGAACCATGTCCACGCAGTACCCACGGATCGTGCACGTCGACGAGGCACCGGAGAACCGCCGGCGCGGCGGCGACCTGCGCGCCATGCTCACCCCCACCACCTGCGGCGCGACCAGCGGCTTCATGGGCCTGGCCATCGTGCAGCCCGGCGAGCGGATCGGCGAGCACTACCACCCGTACTCCGAGGAGTTCGTCTTCGTGGTGAGCGGCGACCTCGAGGTCGACCTGGACGGGGTCACCCGGGCGCTCAAGCCCAACCAGGGCCTGATGATCCCGATCGACATGCGCCACCGGTTCCGCAACGTGGGCGACACCGAGGCCCGGATGGTCTTCCACCTCGGCCCGCTCGCCCCCCGTCCGGAGCTGGGCCACGTCGACACCGAGGAGACCGAGGGTGCCGTCACCTCCGGCCCGCCGGAACACGCCAAGGTGGCTTCGTGACACGGCGCGTCGCCGTCACCGGGATCGGCGTGGTCGCACCCGGTGGCGTGGGCGTCCCCGCCTTCTGGCGGCTGCTCACCTCCGGCCGGACGGCGACCCGGGGCATCACGCTCTTCGACCCCACCGGGTTCCGCTCCCGGATCGCCGCCGAGTGCGACTTCGACCCGGCGGCGCACGGGCTGAGCCCGGAGGACGCCCAACGGGCCGACCGGTACGTGCAGTTCGCGATGGTGGCCGCAGACGAGGCGGTCGCCGACGCGGGTCTTGACCTCGCCGCGGAGGACCCGTGGCGGATCGGCGTCTCGCTCGGCACCGCCGTCGGCGGCACCACCCGGCTGGAGCACGACTACGCCCTGGTCAGCTCCGGCGGCACCCGCTGGGACGTCGACCACCGCCGGGCCGAACCGCAGCTGCACCGGGCCTTCGCGCCGTCCACGCTGGCCTCCGCGGTCGCCGAGCGCACCGGCGCGCACGGCCCGGTGCAGACCGTCTCCACCGGCTGCACCTCCGGGCTGGACGCGATCGGTTACGCCTTCCAGGCGGTCGAGGAGGGACGCGCCGACATCTGCATCGCCGGCGCCTCCGACTCGCCGATCTCGCCGATCACCGTCGCCTGCTTCGACGCCATCAAGGCCACCAGCGAACGCAACGACGACCCGGAGCACGCCTCCCGCCCCTTCGACGCCCACCGGGACGGCTTCGTGCTCGGCGAGGGCGGCGCCGTCCTGGTGCTGGAGGAGCTGGAACACGCCCGCCGGCGCGGCGCCCGGATCTACGGCGAGATCGGCGGCTTCGCCACCTTCGGCAACGCCTACCACATGACCGGCCTCACCCAGGAGGGGCTGGAGATGTCCCGGGCGATCGACGACGCGCTCGACCACGCCCGGGTGAACCGCACCGACGTCGACTACGTCAACGCGCACGGCTCGGGCACCAAGCAGAACGACCGGCACGAAACGGCGGCCGTCAAGCGCTCGCTCGGCGGGCACGCGTACGAGACGCCGATGAGCTCGATCAAGTCGATGGTCGGGCACTCGCTCGGCGCGATCGGCGCGATCGAGGTGGTCGCGTGCACCCTTGCACTGGCCCACGGCGTGGTACCGCCGACCGCCAACTACGAGACTCCGGACCCGGAGTGCGACCTCGACTACGTGCCGCGCACCGCGCGCGAGCTGCCGCTCCGTCACATCCTGTCGGTCGGCAGCGGATTCGGCGGATTCCAGTCCGCCGTCGTGCTCAACAGAACGGGGTGAGATCCATGACGTCACGTCAACAGGAACGCCGGGCGGTGGTCACCGGCCTCGGCGTGGTGGCGCCGAACGGCGTCGGTGCCGACGCCTTCTGGAAGGCCACCAGGCAGGGCGTGAGCGTCCTCGACCGGATATCCCGCGAGGGCTGCGCCGACCTCCCGCTGCGCATCGCGGGCCAGGTCCGGGACTTCGACCCGCAGTCCGTGATCGACAGCCGCTACCTGGTACAGACCGACCGCTTCACGCACTACGCGATGGCCGCCGCCGACCTGGCGGTGGCGGACGCCGGGTTCACCCCCGACCCCGAACAGCCCTACGCCGTGGGTGTGGTGACCGCGGCCGGCTCCGGCGGCGGCGAGTTCGGCCAGCGCGAGCTGCAGCAACTCTGGGGCCAGGGGCCACAGTTCGTCGGACCGTACCAGTCCATCGCATGGTTCTACGCGGCCAGCACCGGCCAGGTCTCGATCCGCGGCGGCTACAAGGGCCCGTGCGGTGTGGTCGCCAGCGACGAGGCCGGCGGCCTGGACGCCCTCGCACACGCGGCCCGCGCGATCGAGCGCGGCACCGACGCGGTGGTGGCCGGCGCCGCCGAGGCACCGCTGGCGCCCTACTCGATGGTCTGCCAGCTCGGATACCCCGAGCTCAGCCTCTCCGAGGAGCCCCACCGGGCCTACCTGCCGTTCTCCGCGGACGCCAACGGCTTCGCCCCCGCCGAGGGCGGCGCGATGCTGCTGCTGGAGGACGAGCGGACGGCCCGCCGGCGCGGCGCCACCGTGCGGGCCCACATCGCCGGGCACGGCGCCACCTTCACCGGCGCCTCCCGCTGGGAGGAGTCCCGGGAGGGGCTGGCCGCGGCGATCCGGATCGCGCTCGACCAGGCCCGGATCGCCCCCGAGGAGGTCGACGTGGTCTTCGCCGACGCCCTGGGCGTCCCGGCCGCCGACCGCGCCGAGGCGCTCGCCCTGGCCGACGCGCTCGGCCCCTACGCCGAACGCGTCCCGGTGACCGCGCCCAAGGCGGGCACCGGGCGGGCCTACTGCGGGGCGCCGCTGCTCGACGCGGCGGCGGCCGTACTCGCCATGGAGGACGGCGTGGTGCCGCCCACCCCCAACGTCACCGAGGTCTGCCACGACCTCGCCCTGGTGACCGGCCGCGCCCGCCCGGCCGAGCTGCGCACCGCACTGGTGCTCAGCCGCGGGCTGATGGGCTCCAACGCCGCGCTGGTGCTCCGGCGCGACGACCGGGCCTGACCGACAACCCCTATTTGGCTCACCTAGAAGGGACTTCCCGTGAGCATCACCCTCAGCCACCCCGAACTGGCCGCGCTGATCCAGGCCCGGGCCGGTGTCGCGATCGACCCGATCGAGTTGGAACGCCCCGGTGTCAGCTTCGACGAGTTCGGCGTGGACTCCCTCGGTCTGCTCGGCGTGGTCGGCGAACTGGAGAACCGGCACGGCGTCAAGGTCACCAACGGTGCGGAGTCGGCCAAGACCCCGGCCGAATTCCTGGAACTGGTGAACGCCGCGTTCACCGCGAAGGCCGGTGCCTGAGATGCCTGGACACACGGACAACGAGATCGTCATCGCCGCGCCGCTCGACCTGGTCTGGGAGATCACCAACGACCTGGAGAACTGGCCGCAGCTGTTCAGCGAGTACGCCTCCGTCGAGGTGCTGGAGCGGGACGGCGACAGCGTGCGCTTCCGGCTCACCATGCACCCCGACGAGAACGGCCAGATCTGGAGCTGGGTCTCCGAGCGCACCACCGACCGGGCCTCGCTCGCGGTGCGCGCCCGCCGGGTCGAGCCCGGGCCGTTCGAGTTCATGGACATCCGCTGGGAGTACGCGGAGGTCCCGGCCGGCACCAAGATGCGCTGGGTCCAGGACTTCGCGATGAAGCCCACAGCCCCGGTCGACGACGACGGCATGGTCAACCACATCAACCGCAACTCGCGCATCCAGATGCAGCTGATCCGCGAGAAGGTCGAGAAGCAGGCCGGGGAGGTGTGAGCCGGATGCACCGCGCACTGATCGTCGCCCGGATGAAGCCGGACGCCGCCCCGGGCATCGCCGACGTGTTCGCCGAGTCCGACCGCGGTGAACTGCCGCACCTGATCGGCGTCACCGGCCGCAGCCTCTTCCAGTTCGGCGACGTCTACCTGCATCTGATCGAGGCCGACCGCCCGCCGGGCCCGGCCGTCGCGCAGGTCGCCGGCCACCCGGAGTTCCGGGCGGTCAGCGACGCCCTCACCGCCTACGTCCAGGCGTACGACCCGGCCACCTGGCGGGAGCCCAAGGACGCCATGGCGCGCGAGTTCTACCGCTGGGAGCGTGGCGGCCTCAACTGAGCCGCGCCCCGGACCGCACGGTGCCCCGCAGGAAGGCCTGCGGGGCACCGGCGTGTGGAGGGGGCGCTGAGCGTCGGCCGCCGTGAGCGCCGGCGGCCCGGATCGTGCGCCGGGCCGTTCCGCAGAGCGCACGTCGAGGCGTGCGGCGGGGCGTGCCTCAGGGGCGTGCGTCGGGGCGTGCGGCGGGGCGTACGTCAGGCCGTGCCGAGGGCGGCGTCCGGGGTACGGCCCGCCTGGGCCTGCTCGACGCGCTGGACCAGCAGCGCGGCGAGCCGCCTGGTGGCCGCGGGGTCGACCGGGCCGCCCTCAGTGGTCACCGTCGCGACCACCGTACCGGAGCGCAGCACGATGGCGACGCCGTCCCGGCCGGCCAGATCGCCCTGGAAGGCGCGGCTCTCGCTCCCCAGCGCGGCCAGCTCGACCGCGTGGTACTTGCTGCCGTCGGCGTACCCCGCGTACGCCTCCGCGAGCTTGTCCTTGGCCGCCGCCTTGCTCGGGAGGGTCTCGATCCCGAAGCGCGCGGTCACCTCGCCGGAGGAGAAGCGGGCCGACCCGCTGAGCGGCTTGCCGCTGCACGACCCGGCGCCGGTGCAGGTGGTGGCGTGGTCGGCGGTGTCCACCCGGCGCTTCTCCTCCTCCCAGCCGGTCATGGCCTTCTGGTCCGGCATCAGCTGGAGCAGGAGCTTGTCGTCGAGCAGCAGTGTGTCGGAGTCCGCCCCGGCGGGCTGCGCGGCCCCGCCACCGGTGGCGCCCGCTCCTCCGCCCGGGGCCGGCGTGCCCGGCGTGCCCGGCGCGGGAGAGCCGGAGGTGCCGGCCGCGGCGCCGGAGGCTGCGGACGTCGCGCCGCCGGCCGCCGCCTGGTCCCCGGCACCGGCCGGGCTCGCCCCGGGGCTCGCCGGAGCGGTCGTGGCCGCTCCCGCGGTCGCACCCGCCGCCGGGCTCGCGCTGCCCGTCGCCGTGTCGTGGGAGGTCTTCGACCCCCCGGAGCCACAGGCCGCCAGCACGCCCAGCAGAACCCCCGTCGCCGCCACCGCGGCAACCTTCCGACCGACCGTGCTCATCGACCGCTCCCTCTCGTGTCAGTGGACCATCAAGATAGACGCGGCAGGTCGCGGCCGGTTCCCCGGGGGTGGTCACCGGGGAGAAGGGGCTACCCCCCGGGCCCCCGCAGCGCCCGCAGCCCCCGGCGCACCCGGCGGGAGGGTCTCGACGCCGGTCACCCGGCTGATCCGGGTCGGCTCGATCAGCACCACCACCCGCCGCTCGCCGGGGATCCTCCACTCGTAGCGCTCCGCCCCGAGGTAGACCCCGGCCAGCCGGTCCATGTTCCGGTCCGCCTCCTCCCCCTCGACGAACCGGACCACCCGCCCGCGGATCTGTACCCGGTCGTACGGGTCGGCCGCGTCCGCGTGCGACAGGCAGACCCGGGGGTCGCGCCGCAGGTTGCGCTCCTTGACCCGCCCGACCGAGGTGTTGAACAGCACCAGGCCGCCTTCCGTCCCCACCCACATCGGGCTGACGTGCGGCGACCCGTCGGCGTTGACCGTGGCGACGAACCAGATGTGCCCCGCCTCGATCCGCGCCCGGACGTCCTTCGAGATCTCGACCATGCGCCAAGCCTGCCCGCGCGCGCCCGCATCCACGCCGGCCTTCGCCCGTCGGGACGGCGGGCCCGCGGCCCCGGGTCCATGCCGGATTCACCCGGATCGCCGGGGCAGTCGGGTGAACACGCCAAGGAGTCCACTCGAAGGGACGCACAACCACCGCCCTCACCCCCCTGCTCCGGTGGCAGCGGCCGCCGGGGTGGTTGACGGTGGATCAGGCGCACCACTCCGCGAGTCCCCTTGCCCGACGACGTGTCGGCTGTCGCGGGCCGCGCCGGAAGGATCACCATCATGCGTTCTGCACGCACGCTTCTCGCCGGGGCCGTGGTCGCCGCCGCCGCCCTCACCGTCGGCGCCCCCGCCGCCTTCGCCGACGGCTCCGACAAGAACCTCACCTGGCAGGAGAAGCAGGACAAGTCCGCCAGCCCCGACAGCCAGAAGACCTGGGACGAGAAGCAGGACAAGTCGGCCGGCCCCGACAGCCAGAAGAGCTGGGAGGAGAAGGACAAGGGCTCCTCCTCGGGCGAGGAGCACAAGGCCGACGAGAAGACCCCGCACGGTGGCGTGCACACCGGCGGCGGCGGCCTGGCGCTGTCCGGCGGCGGCCTCGGGGCCGGCGCCGTCCTGCTGCTGGGCGGTCTCGGAGCCGGCGCGATCGCGCTGCGCAAGGGCCGTCGCGCCACCGGAGCCGCGATCTGACCTGCGTCGCCGGGTCAGGCGCCGCCCGTCACCTCCCGTCGCCTCCCCGCCGTGGCCGCCGCTCCGTGCGCCGGCCACGGCGGGGGCACGCGGGGCGGTCCTCCGGCGGCGGTGCCACCGCTGTGCCGACTTGAAGCCGAGTCGCCGTTGAAGCCGGGTCGGCGTTGAAGGCCGAGTCGCCGTGAAGGCCGAGTCGCCGTGAAGGCCGAGGAGTGGAGTCATGACCGGTCTGGTCCCTGGTACGTCCCGGCTGCTGCGCGCGGGTATGGGCGCGGCGGCGGCCGGTCTGCTGCTCATCTACAACTCGGTGGACGCCGCACCCTCGGCCGAGCCTCCGCCGGGCCAGGCCGCTCCCCCGGCGGCCACCGCCGGCGCGTCCCCCGGCGCCGCGTCCGCCTCACCGGCGGCCTCCCCGGCACCGGCCAAGCCGTCCGGGCCGGCGCTGAAGCGGTCCGTTCCGACCCGGCTGCGGATCCCGCAGATCGCCGTGGACGCACCGTTCACCGAGTTGACGCTGAACCCGGCCGGGCAGCTCAACGCGCCGCCACCGGAGAACCAGAACCTCGTCGGCTGGTACCGCGACGGCGTCACCCCCGGCGAGCGCGGCAGCGCCGTGGTGGCCGGGCACGTGGACACCACCAAGGGCCCGGCGGTGTTCCTGCTGCTCAGCCTGATGCTGCCGGGCAACAAGGTCGAGGTGCAACGGGCGGACGGCACAGTCGCCGTCTTCACGGTCGACTCGGTGGAGACCTTCGCCAAGAGCGCCTTCCCCGACCAGAAGGTCTACGGGAAGACGCCGGACGCCCAGCTGCGACTGATCACCTGCGGCGGCACCTACGACAAGAAGCGCAAGGACTACCTGGACAACGTGGTCGTCTTCGCGCACCTGGAGTCCTCGCACAAGGCCTGAGCCGTCACGACGAGACCCCACCGCCACGACGCGCAGCCACGACGAGACCGCCCGCACCGGGAGCCCGGTGCGGGCGGTCTCGTCGTGCGCGGGTCGGGGTCAGCCGCGCACGGTGGCCTCGAAGGCGTGCAGGTACGGGTTGACCGGGCGGACCTCGGCGACGTCCAGGCCGGCCTCCTCCATCAGCCGGACCAGGCTCTCCTCCGAGTGCTTGGCGCCGCCGACGTTGAGCATCAGCATGAGGTCCATGGCGGTGGTGAAGCGCATCGACGGGCTGTCGTCGACCAGGTTCTCGACCACCACGACACGGGCGCCCGGACGGGCCGCGCGGACCACGTTGGCGAGGGTGCGACGGGTGCTCTCGTCGTCCCACTCCAGGATGTTCTTGATGATGTAGAGGTCGGCGCGGACCGGGATGTCCACCCGGCAGTCGCCGGGCACCAGGCGGGCCCGGGCGGAGTAGGCGCCGCCGTCGCGGAGCCGCGGGTCGGCGCCGGCGACCACCTTGGGCAGGTCGAGCAGGGTGCCGTGCAGCGCCGGGTGCTTCTCCAGCAGGCTGGCCAGCACGTGTCCCTGGCCGCCGCCGATGTCGACCACCGAGTCGATCCCGGTGAGGTCCAGGTAGGCGGCGAAGTCGGCGGCGGACTGGCGGCTGGAGGTGGTCATCGCCTTGTCGAAGACCTTCGCCGAGTCGCCCGCGTCGCTGTGCAGGTAGTCGAAGAACTCCTTGCCGAACAGCTCGGGGAAGACGTTGCGGCCGGAGCGGACCGCCTCGTCCAGCTTCGGCCAGGCCTCCCACGTCCACGGCTCGGTGCACCAGAGGGAGATGTAACGCAGGCTGTTGGGGGCGTCCTCGCGCAGGAGCCGGGACATCTCGGTGTGCTCGAACCGGTCGCCGCCGGTCTCCTGGAAGATGCCGTAGCAGGTGAGCGCGCGCATCAGGCGGCGCAGCTGCTTGGGCTCGGTGTCGAGCGCGGCCGCGAGGTCGGTGACGCTGGTCGGGGTGTCGCCGAGCGCGTCGGCGACACCGAGCCGGGCGGCCGCGCGGACGGCGGCGGCGCAGGCGGCGCCGAAGACGAGCTCCCGCAGCCGCATCGCGGCCGGCGGGGTGGTGGCGGGCGTGGTGGTCATGTGCCGTCTTTCTGCAGAGGGGAGGTGGGGGCTGGGCGGGTGTCCCGGTGTCGCCGGGCGGGCGGGCCTTCACGGACACGCCCTTGGGCTCCGCGGGAGTCGCGGAGCCGGTGGGACGCGCGGCGGTTCAGCAGTGACCGGCGGGCATGGAGACAGCGCAGTGGTTGCGGCTGAAGGAGTTGGTGGTACCGGTGTCGGCGTCCACCAGGTCGGCCGGACCGTTGCCGACCGCGTGGTTGCCGGTGATGGTGTTGCGGGCGTTGGGCACGCCGACCACGCTGCGGAAGAGCACGATGCCGCCGGACATCGGCGAGGCCCCGACGTTGTCGCTGACCTGGTTCTCCGTCACCGTGGTGTCCTCGGCGCCGGTGAGCAGGATGCCGGTGCCCTGGATGTAGTCGAGCCGCGGGTTGGGCGGGCAGTACCTGTTGTTGGCGACGACCCGGTTGCGGGCGATGCTCAGCGCACCGGCCCGGGGGACTCCCTCGTCACCGACGATGAAGACGCCGCCGCAGTTGCCGTGGATCTCGTTCGCCTCGATGCTCAGGTCGCGCAGGCGGCGGACGGTGACACCGATCCGGTTGTCGGTCAGCAGGTTGCCGCTGACCACGGTGCCGCCGGTGTCGATGGCACCGCCCTCGTTGGCCACGCTGTTGGCCAGGAAGACACCGGACTGGCCGTTGCGGCTGGACTCGTTGCCGGTGATGACGGCCCTGGTCGACTTCTCCTGGCTGATGCCCTGCTGGCCGTTGTCGTGGACGTGGACGGCGCGGACGGTCATGCCGGTGGTGGCGCTGGCGTTGATGCCGTTCTTGGGGAAGCCGGTGACGGCGAGGGCCTCGACGGTGATCCCGTCGAGCGGGTCGGCGTCGGTGCCGACGACACAGAGGCCGTGGCCGGCGGTGGCACAGGCGGAGTCGCCGGCGGTGCCGTCCCCGGCGGTGCCGGGGGTGATCACGCTCTTCGGGCCGGAGCCACGCAGGGTGAGGCCGGCGGTGGTGATCCGGACGCTGCCTCGGTAGGTGCCGGGGAGCAGTTGGACGGTGTCGCCGGGGCGAGCGGCGTCGACGGCCTGCTGAATCGATTCGCCCGGCTGGACGAGGTGCAGGGCACCCGCGGCGTGGGCCGGGGGCGCGGCAGCGAGGGTGGTCAGGGCGGTGGTGAGGGCGGTCGCGGCGGCAGCGGTGGCCGCGGCGAGATGGTGGACCCGTCGCGTGGGCATGAGTGGTGACCTGCTTTCTGGCGCGCTCGCGGGGACGCCGGCGCGGTGACGCGGTGTGTGCGGGAGATGACGGCCGGTGGGGTCGGTCGCATCGACGCTATGGGCGCACGGGTGGGCCCGCCACCAGGGCTGGGCTGCGGGACTGACGGGGCGTCGGCAACCGGAGGAATCGGGGCGTGCGCGGGGCAGGCCGGACGGCTGCGGGCGGTGACCGGCGCACTGAGGGCGGCGCGCCGGCGGACATGGCGACGCGCCCGGCCGCGGGGGTGCGGGCGGGCGTGTGGGTTACGCGCGTGGGCTGCGGGCGGGTGGCGGCGGGCTGCCGATGGTGGACTCGGGTGCCGATGGTGAGCGGGGTGCCGGCGGTGGGCGCTGGTGCGCTGATCCGTCACGGGCAGTGACGCCGACGGGGCCGTCCGGCCTGGCGTTCGAGGTCCGATTCACTCGATCGGGTAGAGAGGAGAGCTGCTCCGGGCGTGTCGTCGGTATACGATCGCCGGCCCCGGACGGCTGCGCGCCGGGGCGTCCGGGGCGCGTGGCATGCTCGGGGCCATGAACACCGCCGCCGTCCTCCCGCCCGTCGCCGCCCTACCGCCGGTCACCGCCGTCCGCAACCCGGTCGGCGCCCATGTGCCGGTGGCCGCCCGCGGGCTGGCCGGGACGGGGCTCGCGTACGCGCGGCGGGTCGGCGCCGAGGCCGTCCAGGTGTTCGTGGCCAACCCGCGCGGCTGGGCCACTCCCCCGGGCAACCCGACGCAGGACGAGGAGTTCCGCACCGCCTGCGCCGAGCAGGGCATCCCGGCGTACGTGCACGCGCCGTACCTGATCAACTTCGGCTCGGACACCGCGGGGACCCGCGAGCGCTCGGCTGCCTCGCTGCGCCACTCGCTGGTGCGCGGCCATGCGATCGGCGCACTGGGCGTGGTGCTGCACACCGGCTCGGCGGTCGGCACGGCGCCGGGCGGCGGCTCCCGGCGGGCCGAGGCGATGGCGCAGGTCCGCGAGGACGTCCGCCCGCTGCTGGACGAGCTGGACGCGCTCGGGGAGGACGCGCCCTGGCTGCTGCTGGAGCCGACGGCCGGCCAGGGCAGTTCGCTCTGCTCGCGGATGGAGGACCTGGCCGCTTACGTGGACGCGTTGGACGGCCACCCGAAGGTCGGGGTCTGCCTGGACACCTGCCACGCCTTCGCGGCCGGCCACGACCTCGCCGCGCCGGGCGGCGTCCGGGAGACGCTGGACGCGCTGGTCGCGGCCGCCGGGCCGGGCCGGCTGCGGCTGATCCACGCCAACGACTCGGAGGACGTGGTCGGCGCGCGCAAGGACCGGCACGCCAACATCGGCGCCGGGCGGATCGGAGCGGAGCCGTTCCGCGAGCTGTTCGAGCACCCGGAGACGGCCGGCGTCCCGCTGGTGGTCGAGACGCCGGACCGCAAGCACGGCGGCGACGGCACCGGGCACGCGCTCGACATCGCCGTGCTCAAGGAGCTGCGCGAGCGGGCCGCGGTACCGGTGCAGCCCGTTCCCGCCGGTGCAGCCCGTTCCCGCTGACGGACGCGTCCCCGGCTGCCGGGTCGGCGGGGCGGTGGCAGGCTGGAACGAGTGATGTCTCAGGCCCCTGGGGGTTTGCGATGAGCCCGACCCGGAGACTGGCCACGCTCCCGTGCGGACGCCGCAGCAAATGGGTGGTGCTGGCGCTCTGGCTGGTACTGCTGCTGGTGGCGGGACCGCTCGCCGGCAAGCTCACCGACGCCGAGGACAACCAGGCGTCCAGCTGGCTGCCCGGCAACGCCGAGTCCACCCAGGTACTCAACGAGCAGCGCGCGTTCCAGCCGGTGGACACGGCCCAGGCCGTGGTGGTCTACACCCGCGACAGCGGGATCACCCCGGCTGACCAGGTCGAGGCGGCCCGGGACGCGACCGCCTTCGCCAACGCGCCGCACGTGCTGGGCCGGGTGATCGGCCCGGTGGTCTCGACCGACGGCCGGGCCATGCAGACCATCGTGCCGGTCGACATCGGCACCGGTGGCTGGCAGGACCTGCGCCCGGCGGTGGACAGTCTGCGTGCCACCGCCGCCGACAACAGCCTGGGCATGACCACCCACGTCACCGGACCGGCCGGGATCGGCGCCGACCAGGCCGAGGCGTTCGCGGGCATCGACGGAACCCTGCTGGCCGCCACCGTCAGCGTGGTGATCATCCTGCTGCTGCTCACCTACCGCAGCCCGGTGCTCTGGGCGCTGCCGCTGCTCTCCGCGGCCGGGGCGCTGGTCGTCGCCCAGGCCGTCATCTACCTGCTGGCCAAACACGCCGGACTGACCGTCAACGCGCAGAGTGCCGGCATCCTGATCGTGCTGGTGCTGGGCGCGGGCACCGACTACGCCCTGCTGCTCACCGCCCGTTACCGGGAGGAGCTGAGACGGCACGAGGACCGGCACGAGGCGATGGCGCTCGCCCTGCACCGGGCCGGGCCGGCGATCCTGGCCTCCTCGGCCACCGTGGTCGCGTCGATGCTCTGCCTGCTGATCGCCGAGATGAACTCCACCAGCGGCCTCGGCCCGGTCTGCGCGATCGGCGTGCTGGTGGCGCTGGCCGCGATGCTGACGCTGCTGCCGGCGCTGCTGGTGGTCGTCGGGCGCTGGGTGTTCTGGCCGGTCAAGCCTGCCTTCGGCACGCCGGAGCCGACGCGGACCGGCCGCTGGGCGCACGTCGGGACGTGGATCGGCCGACGGCCCCGCAAGGTCTGGATCGGCACCGCGCTGGCCCTGGGGGCCTGCTGCGTCGGGCTGGTCTCGCTCAACGCCACCGGCCTGTCCACCGCCGGCAGCTTCACCGGCACGCCGGACTCGGTGGTCGGCCAGCAGGTGCTGGAGCGGCACTTCCCCGGCGGGACGGGCGCGCCGCTGACCGTGATCAGCACGGCGGGTGAGGCGGGCGCCGTCCGGACGGTGGCGCAGGCCACCCCCGGCATCGCCGGGACGTCGGTGCCGGGGGAGCGGCAGGGGCAGGCGCTGTTCCAGGCCACGCTGGCCGATCCGCCGGACAGTCAGGCCGCGAAGGACACCGTGGACCGGGTGCGGGCGGCCGTCCACGAGGTGCCCGGTGCCGACGCCAAGGTGGGCGGCTCCACCGCGGTGATCCTGGACGCCGGCCGGGCCGCGGCCAGCGACAACCGGGCGATCATCCCGCTGGTGCTCGGCGTGGTGCTGGTGATCCTGGCGCTGCTGCTGCGGGCGGTGACCGCGCCGCTGGTGCTGATCGCCACGGTGGTGCTGTCGTACGCGGCGGCGCTCGGGATCAGCGCGTTCTTCTTCGAGCACGTCTTCCACTTCGAGGGCGAGGACAACGCGTTCCCGCTGTTCGTCTTCGTCTTCCTGGTCGCGCTCGGAATCGACTACAACATCTTCCTGATGACGCGCGTGCGGGAGGAGTCCGCCCACAACGGCACCCGGCAGGGGGCGGTGGCCGGGCTGGCCGCGACCGGCGGGGTGATCACCTCGGCCGGACTGATCCTGGCGAGCACCTTCGCGGTGCTCGGCACACTACCGGTGGTGGGCTTCGCCGAGATCGGCTTCGCGGTTGCGCTCGGCGTGCTGCTGGACACCCTGGTGGTGCGGTCGGTGCTGGTCACCGCGCTCACCATGGACCTGGACCGCCACATGTGGTGGCCGGGCAAGTTGTCCAGGCAAGTCAGCCGTCCCGAGAGCGAGTTGACCAGACAGCTTTAAGTTACCGCTGAGTTCATATGGTTATCGTCCGCAGTCTTGCCGGACGTGACCGGGTACGCGTTGACTGCGGGCATGCCAACTTCCACCACGCTTCGTCACGGCACCCGGCTGGCCGCCGCCTGCACCGCCGCCGCCGCCCTGCTCGCCCCGGTGGCCGCCGCTCCGGCCGCCTCGGCAGCGGCCGCCCCGGTCGCCGACACGGCCGCCACCACGGTTCCGGCACTGAACGTGCTCACCTACAACGTCTTCCTGATGAGCAAGAACCTGTACCCCAACTGGGGCCAGGACTACCGGGCCAAGGCGATCGCCGCCTCGGACGTGTTCCAGGGCCACGACGTGGTCGTGGTCCAGGAGGCCTTCGACAACGCCGCCTCCGACCTGCTCACCTCGCAGGCCTCCGCCGTGTACCCGTACCACACCCCGGTCGTCGGCCGGTCGACCAGCGGGTGGGACGCCACCGGCGGCAGCTTCGCCTCGTCCACCCCGGAGGACGGCGGGGTGACGCTGCTCAGCAAGTGGCCGATCCTGCGCAAGGAGCAGTACATCTTCAAGGACGCCTGCGGCAGCGACTGGTGGTCGAACAAGGGCTTCGTCTACGCGGTGCTGGACGTCAACGGCGTGCGCACGCACGTGGTCGGCACCCACCTGCAGTCCACCGACACCGGCTGCTCCGCCGGCCAGCCGGCCGCCGTCCGGGCGGCGCAGCTCAAGGCGATGAAGGCGTTCATCGACGGCAAGAACATCCCGGCCGCCGAGCCGGTGCTGCTCGCCGGCGACCTCAACATCGACTCGCACGGCAGCGAGTACCCGTCGCTGCTCAGCAACGCCAACGTGTCGCCGGCCACCACCCGCAACGGGTGGGCCGACTCCTTCGACACCGTGGACAACTCGATCGCCGCCTACCGCTACCCCGGTGAGCCCAAGGAGGACCTCGACTACGTCCTCTACCGGGCCGACCACGCGCAGCCGGCGAGCTACACCAACACGGTGGTGCGCTTCCACAGCTCACCGTGGACGGTGAGCAGTTGGGGCAAGAGCTACACCTACACCGACCTGTCCGACCACTACCCGCTGTCGGCGGGCTGAGCGGCCGCGCACGCCGGCCGGGTGCCCGGGCTGCGTCCTGCGCCGGGTCCTGAGCCGGGTCCTGGGCTGGGTGCGCCTGGGTCGGGGGCCTCAAGCCGGGTGCCTGGGCCGGGGTCCCCGCCCCGGGTGCCCGGTCCGGGCGTCCCGGCCGGTTTCTCAGCCAGTGCCGGTGAAGCGCCGGTAGGCCGGTCCGAGGGCGGCCTCCAGGGACCGCCCTCGGACGGCGAGGCCGGACGGGCCCAGGTCGTCGACGGCCGGGGCGACGGGGTCGGTCTCGTCGGCGCCGCTCGGGGCGGACGGAACGCGGCCCTGCCAGAACGTGTCGAGGCACTCGGCCAGCGGGCGGTCACCAGGTGCGGGCATCACAGCGGTCACTCTCCGCAGATGGGGGCATCACGGCGGTCACTCTCCGATCGCGTCGGCGGAGAGGGTCAGCAGCTCGCGCAGCCGCTCCGCGGACAGCTCGGCCAGCCACTGCTCGCCGCCGCCGATCACGGCGTCGGCGAGGCTGCGCTTCGCCGCGAGCAGGCCGTCGATCCGTTCCTCGACGGTGCCGACGCAGACCAGCCGCCGGACCTGCACGTCGCGGTGCTGCCCGATCCGGTGCGCGCGGTCGGTCGCCTGGTCCTCGACCGCCGGGTTCCACCAGCGGTCGAGGTGGATCACCTGGTTGGCAGCGGAGAGGTTGAGGCCGGTGCCGCCCGCGCGGAGCGAGAGCAGGAAGACCCTTGGCCCGTCCGGGCGTTGGAAGCGCTCGACCAGCTCGTCCCGCCGCCCCTTGGGCACACCGCCATGCAGGTAGGCGACCTCCTCGCCCAGCCGGCGGCTCAGGTAGGGCTGGAGCATGGTGCCGAACTCGGCGTACTGGGTGAAGACCAGCGCCCGGTCGCCCTCGGCCAGCGCCTCCTCCAGGAGCTCCACCAGCCGCTCGACCTTGCCCGAGCGGCCCGCCAGCTCCGTCCCGTCGTGGAGGAGTTGGGCGGGGTGGTTGCAGACCTGCTTGAGCCGGCCGATCGCCGCCAGCACCGCGCCCTTGCGCTCCACCCCGCGGATGCCCGCGAGGCGCTGCAGGAGGTCGGCGACCACCGCCCGGTACAGGCCCGCCTGTTCCGCGGTGAGGTTGCAGCGGACGGTGAACTCCTGCTTCGCGGGCAGGTCCTGGGCGATCAGCGGGTCGCTCTTGCTGCGGCGGAGCAGGAACGGACCGGTCAGCCGCCGTAGCCGGGCCGCCACCTCCGCGTTGCCGGACTGCTCGACCGGGATCGAGAACCGCTCCTTGAAGGACTCCGCACTGCCGAACAGCCCCGGATTGGCGAAGTCGAGGACGGCGTGCAGCTCGGCGAGCCGGTTCTCCACCGGCGTGCCGGTGAGCGCGATCCGGGGGCCGGAGCGCAGCGAGCGGACCGCCCGGGACTGCCGGGCCGCCGGGTTCTTGACGTGCTGCGCCTCGTCGGCGACGATCCGCCGCCAGCGGACCCGGCGCAGCTCGGTGACGTCCCGCTGGACCAGCCCGTACGTGGTGATCACGAGGTCGGCGGATGTGTCGGGCACGGTGCGGTCGGCGCCGTGGTGAACGTGCACGCGCAGGCCCGGGGCGAACCGGGCCGCCTCGCGCTGCCAGTTGCCGACCAGCGACATCGGACAGACCAGCAGGGTCGGCCCGGCCGCGCCGCGCTCCTGTTCCAGGGCGAGCAGGGCGAGGGTCTGCACGGTCTTGCCGAGGCCCATGTCGTCGGCCAGCACGGCGCCGAGGCCGAGCCGACCGAGGGCGTCCAGCCAGGCCAACCCCCGCCGCTGGTAGGGGCGGAGCGTTCCGGTGAAACCGGCGGGCAGGTCGGGGACGCGGGAGGCCGGGCCGGGCCGGCCGGCCAGCAGCTCGCCGATCGGACCGGTGGCCCGGACGGCGGTGACGGGCAGCCCGTCCACGGCCGCGCGGTCGTCGACGGCCAGCCGGAGCAGCTCGGCCGGCTCCATGGTGCCGCTGCCGCGCTCGGCCAGGAACCGCACCGCGACGGCGAGTTGGGCCTGGTCCACCTCGATCCAGCGGCCGCGCAACCGGACCAGGCCCTGCTGGGCCGCCGCCAGTTCGGCCAACTCCTCCTCGGTGAGGGTGAGTTCCCCGAGGGAGAGCTGCCACTGGAAGTCCAGGACGTCGTCCCGGTCGATCTGCGCAGTGCGCTTGACCGCGCCCGGCACGGCGGCCGGGGCCGCGGTGAGGGCCAGCCCGAGCCGGGGGCGCCGCTGCCACCAGGCCGGGAGCAGCACGCCGAAGCCGGCCCGGGTGAGGGCGGGCGCGGCCTCGCGCAGGAACCGCAGGGCGCCCTCGCGGTCCAGCTCGACGCCGGTCGGGCGGGGGCTCAACAGGGCGGTGCGCAGCGGCGGGTGGACGCGGGCGGCACGGTCGAGCTCGGCGAGGTAGGAGGCCGCCGGGTCGGGGACGGTACGGGCGAGGGCGGCATACCCCGCCTCCTCGGACCACAGGTCGGCGGCGGGGACGACCAGGGACGGGCGGTCGACGGCCTGGACCAGCAGGTCGAGGTGCCAGACGTCGGGGGCGGCCTCGCCCGGGGCAGCCTGGTCGCGGGGTCCCCCGTCGCGGAGTCGGAGGTCGGGGGCTCCCCCGTCGCGGGCTTCGAGGTCGGAGGCTTCGAGGTCGGGCGCGAGTGGCTCGGTGAGGCGGAGGTTGAGCCGCAGCGGGCTGCCCGCGGGGCGGGCGGCGTGCCAGGCGGCGAGGCGTTCGGGCAGGCCGGCCGGCGGCGGCCCCGGGAGCCGGCCGTCGGCGGACCAGAGGGCGGCGAGCCAGGGCTCGGCGGGCGGTTCGAGGTCCGCGAGGGCGGCCCGGGCCTCGCAGTCGACCAGGGTGTCCAGCAGGGCGGTGGCCAGGCCGGAGCCGGTGGGCCCGGCCTGGGCGGGCGCGGACGCGTGGTACTCGGCGCGGCAGACCGGCGGGCAGCCGGCGGCCAGGGCGGCCAGCTCACGTCGGGCCGCGGCGTCGGGGGTGGGCCGCCACCGCGCGGCCCACGCCGCGGGCGCCTCCTCGCCGAGCACCGGGAGCAGCCGCCCGCGCCCGACCAGCCGCCAGGCGAGGTCGTGCACGGCGGACAGCCAGCGCAGCGAGGCGCCGTACGCGAGCTCGACGGACGCGCCGCCGAACTCGCCACCGGATTCACCGGGCCCGCCACCGGGGAGTTCGACGGTCGCGCCCGGCCAGTGCGGGTCGTGGACCGCGCCCAGCAGCTGGGCCGCCTCGGCGGCGTCGAACAGCAGGGTAGGCACCCGCCAGGGGCTCAGCGCGAGGCCGCGTGGCGCGCTGCCGGCCGGCAGGTCGGGCGAGGGGACCGGCCGGTCACCGAGGGTGGGCAGGCGAAGGCCCGTCCAGCGCTCGGCGCCCTGCCCGGCCAGCCAGTCGAGGCCCGGGCCGATCGCCCCCAGAAGCCGCGCGACCTCGCCGGCCGGGCACGCGAACGGATGGGCGCCGCCCTCGGCACGGCGGGCGGCCGGCCTGCCGTTGCGGTACGCGTGTGCGTCCTCCGCCCAGAGCGCGAGGCGGCCGTCGGCCCGCCAGAGCGCGTGCAGGGCGTACATCGGTGGGCCTTCCGGGACGGCGGGACAGCGGGCTTCCCACCCTAACCGCGAGGTCGGACAACCGGGCGGGCGCGCGGACCGGGGCGGGCCACCCCCTGTGCAGCCCCGCGTGCCTCCCCACCCCCGGGGCCGCCTGGCGGTCCCGTCGCACCCCGCCCCGCGGGCGGCCTGCGGCGGGGCAAGGGGCACGCCACGGCCTGCTTCCGCGCTCGCGGCCGGCTCCACCCCGGCAACCCGGCGGCCGAGCCCCGTCCCGACGACGAGCACGAGGAGCACGAGGAGCACGAAGAACAGTTCCGGCGGCGCGCACACCACGCGCGTCCGCAGCAGCGCGCCCCGGCACGGGTACGGCTGCTCAGCCTCCCGTACCGACACCGGTCCGGCGGAAGTGACGGACGGCGAAGGCCCCGAAGAGCCCGGCGGCGGCGGACCGGGGTGCGTCCCCGTCGCGGACGAGGCGCAGCTCGCGGTGGCAGTCGGGCCCGGCGAGCCGCACCCAGCACAGAGGCGCGCGGACGTCCGAGGCGCGTGCCATCGCGGGCAGCAGGGCGACACCGAGCCCGGCGGCGACCAGGTTGACGACGGCGCCGGGTTCGTCGCCCTCGCAGACGATCACCGGGTCGACGCCCGCCGCGGCGAAGAGCCGGTCCGCGAGGGCGCGCTGCCAGTGGCCCCGGCTCGGGGTGACGAACGGCTCTCCGTCCAGTTCGCCGACCGGCACCTCCTCGCGTCCGGCCAGCCGGTGGCCCTGCGGCACCGCGAGCAGCACGTCCTCCCGCAGCAGCAGTTCGGAGACCAGCCCGGGGCCCACCAGCGGCTGTGAGGCGAGGCAGAGGTCCACCTCCCGGGTGCGGAGCCTACGCGCCATCGCATCGACGGAGGACTGCCGCACCCTCACCTCGATGCGGGGGTGGGCGGCCCGGAAGCCGGCCAGCAGGTCGGTGGCGGTCAGCAGGGTCTCGGTGGCCAGCGTCACCCGGCCGCCTCCCTGGGCGGCATCCGCCAACTCGCTCTTCCCGTCGTCGAGTTCACGAAGTGCACGGTCGACCCGGCGCAGGAAGGCCGCACCGTGGTCGTTGAGGTGGATGCGCCGGCCCCGGCGGTCGAAGAGCCGGACCCCCAACTCGGCCTCCAGCCGGGCGATCGTCCTGCTCACCGAGGGCTGGGCGACGCGCAGTTCCTCGGCGGCCCTGCTGATGTGCTCGTGCCGGGCCACGACCTGGAAGCAGCGCAGCGCGGGCAGATCCACGGGCTCTCCCCTCCCCCGGGCATCACTCATAACTCCGGAGGCATCATCTCATGCAATATTCGGTCTTGGAGTTGATGAGCGGGGCTCACCTAGCCTCCGAGAAGAGGTTCCGGCCGGGCCGCTCGCCCGACGGCCGCCACACCGAAGGAGCTGCCGCATGTCCGCCAACCCGCCTCCGGCGTCCGAGAGTCGGTTCGAGAGCTACGTCGAGGCCGTCCTCGCGGTCCTCCGCCGCACGCCGGACCGGCCGGCGCTGGTAACCGCCGACGGCGGCGCCGTCCTGGCCGGTGAACTCCACGACGACGTCCGGCAGTTCTCCGCCATCCTCGCCGGCCACGGCGTCCGCCGGGGGGACACCGTGGTACTCCTCACCGACGACGGGCCGGAGGCGATCGTCGCGCGGTACGCCGCGAACCTGCTCGGCGCACGGGTGGCCTTCCTCGGCGCGGGCATGTCCGCCGCGGTACAGGCGGACATCGTGACGAGCGTGGACGCGCCGGTGCTGCTGGTCGGTCCGGCCCGGTCGGGCGCGGCCGAAGCACTGCTCGCCCGAGTGCGGGTGCCGGTGGTGCTGCAGCTCGGCACCACCGTGCCGCCGGGTGCCGCGGCCGGAGCGGCCGCCCCCGCCACGACGGCGGATCCCGCCCGGGCGCAGGACGACTGGTGCCTGCGCTTCACCGGGGGCACCACGGGCACCCCGAAGGGCATCCCGATGGCGCACGGCCCCTACCGGCAGCTGCTCGACCGCCTCGCCGGCCGGATGCGGGCCGGCGCCCGGCCCCGCGCCCTCGCCTGCACCTCGCTCGCCCACATGGCCGGGATCCTCGCCGACGCCGCCCTGCTGGCCGGAGGCACCGTCGTGCTGCGGCCCGGCTTCGACCCGGGGGACGTCCTCGCCGCCCTGGAGCGGGAACGCATCACCGACCTGTGGCTGCTGCCGCCCCTGCTGTACCGACTGCTGGACCACCCGGCGGCGGCCGGCACCGACCTCTCCGCCCTCCGGCGGCTCTTCTACGGAGGCACCCCCGCCTCCGCCGAACGACTGCGGCAGGCCGCCGAGGTGTTCGGGCCGGTCCTGCACGGCTGGTACGGCCAGACCGAGGCGGGATCGATCACCGAGGTCGGCCCGGAGGAGCACACGATCACCGGACCGGGCGGCCGGATCACCGCCGGCCGGGCCGATCCCGGGGTCGAGATCGAGATCCGCAGCCCGGCCGGGGCCGCCCTGCCCCCCGGCGAGAACGGGGAGATCCACGTCCGCACCCCCATGATGATGAGCGGCTACTGGCGCCGGCCGGACCTCACCGCCGAGGTGCTGCACGAGGGCTGGATCCGCACCGGGGACATCGGCCACCTCGACGACGCCGGCTACCTCCACCTGGTCGACCGGCTGAAGGAGATGGTCATCGTGGTGGGCGGCCACGTCTACCCGGCGGAGGTGGAACAGGCACTGCTCGCCCACCCCGCCGTCGCCCAGTGCGCGGCCTTCGGTGTCCAACGGGAGGACGGGACCGAGGAGTTGCACGTAGCGGTCGTCCCGGCGGCCGGCCGGCACGCGGACGGCGCACTGGTCCGCGCCCGGATCACCGACCGGCTGGGCGCGATGTACGCGCCCGCCGCCGTCCACGCCGTGGACCACCTGCCGCTCACCGATGCGGGCAAGCCCGACCGCAAGCTGCTCCGCGAGGCGCTCGGCGGCTCAGGCCGGAGCCGGGCGGCAGACACCAGGCATCACTAGGACCTGTTGCGAAAGTGGATCTTGTTCGTTCATGATCACGTCTCGTGGGACGTGGGGATCTGACGAACGGCCAGTGGGTGCGGCTTGAGCCGCTGCTGCCGCAGGGCATCAAACCGGGGCGGCCGCAGGTGTGGACGCGACGCCAGCTGATAGACGGCATACGGTGGCGGACTCGAACCGGTGCTCCGTGGCGTGACGTGGCGGATCGCTACGGGCCGTGGAACCGGGTCTACGACCTGTTCCGGCGCTGGCAGCGGGACGGCACCTGGGCCCTTATCCTCACCCGGCTCCAGGCCGAGGCGGACGCGAACGGCCTGATCACCTGGGAGGTCAACGTGGACTCCACCATCTGCCCAGCCCACCAGCACGCCGCCGGGGCGGCGAAAAAGGGGATCTCCAAAAGGAGCCGCCCGGCGGTGTCTTCGTCGAGCCGGCCGACCACGGTCTCGGACGGTCCCGAGGCGGCCTGACCAGCAAAATTCACCTCGCCGTCGAGCAGGGCCAGAAGCCCCTGTCCGTCGTGATCACAGCTGGGCA
Source organism: Kitasatospora sp. NPDC022785 (assembly GCF_055561295.1). NCBI lineage: Bacteria > Bacillati > Actinomycetota > Actinomycetes > Kitasatosporales > Streptomycetaceae > Kitasatospora > Kitasatospora sp. NPDC022785. Next base: position 81,771 of record NZ_JBVHHB010000011.1, read on the forward strand.
GCGAGGTGACTCGCCGCAGTTCGAGCCCGTCCTGGAACCGATTAGGGTGCCCCGACTTGGGCTCGGCAGGCCGCGCAAGCGACCGGATCGGGTGCGGGCCGACAAGGCATACGACTCTCACGCCAACCGCTCCTACCTGCGCAGACGCGGGATCAAGGCCACCATTCCCGTGCCCGCAGACCGCGTCCGCAACCGACAGAAGCGCGGCTCACTCGGCGGGCGGCCGCCGAAGTTCGACAAGGACGACCACAAGCAACGGCATGCGGTCAAGTGCGGGATCAACCGCCTCAAGCGACACCGTGCCGTCGCCACCAGGTACGACAAACTCGCCGTCCGCTACGAAGCAACAGTGCTGGTCGCAGCCATCAACGAATGGCTGTGATCAGCAATGTCGCTGCGTCACTTCCCGGTCTTCTTGGCAACCCGATCGACCATCGCCTTTGCCATGGAAGCGGGTGCCTGTGGGTCAATCCTGTGAGCGACCGGGTTGCACTGGACATCGATGACGACGGTGCTAATTCGAACCATCACGTGGCACGCATAGTACGATTTCGAGTCCTGGGTGACCTCCTTCCAGACCGCCTTGTTCTCATCGCCGAGCGGCGGAAGCTCCATGGAGGTATTGACGACTCCGTCGCCGCTCTTCCATATCCCGGCCATCTTCCTGAAATCGACTGTGGCCGACTCAACGCTGTCGTAGGCCCATGCCTGGTAGGTAACGGACGTCTCCGTGGAGATGTTCTCGAAAGTGCTGTTTCCCCAGAATCGCAGCTCTGGGATACACGGTCCGAGGGCGCAGTCCTGCGGCTTGACGATGCCGTTGAAGCGGGTCTTCAGCGACCAACCAGATGGGACGCTCTCCATATCAGGGAAGAGCGTTTTGAACTCGTCCATGGTGTCGACAGCAGAAGCTGTGGCACTCGACCGCTTCTCCTGTCCAGAGTCATCGCGTGAGACGGTCGAGCCGTTGCAGCCGCTTACGGCCATGGCGAGACAAGCGGCAAGGATCACGCGACTCAGCGCAGCGTGATGACTTCGACCGACGCCTGACTGTCCATCAGTCTTCATCGCTTCCCCGCTCCCCCGACACTGCAGGACCAGGACATGAAAGCACAGAGGGCCCTAGCACGCCTATACGCCTGAGGCAGCAACGGCTCAAGCCGTGCCCACTGGCCGTTCTCGTTAGATCCCCACGTCCCACAAGGTGTGATCACGAGCCAAAGATCCACTTTCGCAACAGGCCCTAGCTAGACGAATAGTTCCGATGTCTGGCTGCGGAGACAGCAAGAGGGTCCCGATGATCCGTGTGTGACGACAGACCTCGAAACCTCCTGACCTCACTTTATGTGAAAGTTGACGACGAGATCGGAGGAACCCGATGGATGGGAACGCCGCCGCTACTGAGCGACAGCGAGTTGGTCTGTCTGGCGGTCGCGCAGGGCACTGCTCGGGTACCACTCCGAGGCCCGGTGGCTGCGCTACGCGAACAAGCACCTGTCGGAAATGTTCCCCTACCTGCCGCAGCGGCCGGGCTACAACAAGCGTCTGCGATCCTCGCTTCCGCTGCTCAAGCGCATGATCCGGGAGCTGGCCATGGACAGCGACTTCTGGTTCGACAACCACTGGATCGTCGACTCGACGCCGGTCCCGTGCGGGATGTCGCGGCCGACGGTGTTGCTGTCGAACCTGGCCGGGTGGGCGCAGTACGGATACTGCGCGTCACATTCCCGGTTCTTCCGGGGACTTCGGCTCTACCTGGTCTGCACGCCCACCGGTATGCCGATCATGCGGGCGCTTGCCTCCGCGAAGATCGGCGAGCGCGAGGTGCTGTCCGCGATGCTTGAGGTCGACGCCGGCGTGGTCGCCGCCCGCGAGGGCATCCTGCTCATCTCGGACAAGGGCTTCGCGTCCAAACCGTTCGAGCGGGAGCTTCTCGATCAGGGCATCGAGCTGCTGCGGCCTTCGCGCAAGCGCGGGAAGGGAGCGGTACGGCCGAACCGATGCTCAAGAAGGTCCGCCAGCTGATCGAGTCGGTCAACGACACCCTCAAGGGGCAACTTGACCTGGAACAACACGGCGGACGAACCTTCGAGGGCGTCGCGGTCCGGGTCACACAAAGGATCTTGGCGATGACTGCCGGGATCTGGCACAACAACCGGATCGGCGCACCGGTCACCCGCTCGCTGATCGCTTACGATCACTGACCACTTCGGTGCAACTCGTCAAGCTCCACCGGAACCCCGGCATTGTCGCCGGCCGCGAGCCCCGCGCCGTTCGGTGCGGGGCTTCGCCGGTTCACCCGTGGGCGAGCGGCACGCCGGGCGGCAGCGGCGGCTTCACCGGGAGCCGGACCGTGCCGCCGACGTGCCTTGCGCAGCGCCCGTACTCTCCCGGGCCGCTCAGGCCACGGCGGGCTCCGCGTCGAGGACCGCGTCGATCTCGGCCAGTTCCTCGGAGGTCGGCACCCACTGCCCGGCGGCGGCGTTGGCACGCACCTGCTCGGCACTGCTCGCCCCGGCGATGACCGAGCCGCAGCCGGGCCGTGCGGCGAGCGCGCCAACGCCGATCTCGAGGACGCTCCGGCCGTGCGCCTCGCCCCAGGCGGCGAGACGTTCGACCGCGTCGAGGCCGGCCTCGGTCACCCGCTCGGGCCGCGACGCCAGGCGCGAGCCCGCGGGCACGCCCGTGAGACGGCGCACCTTCCCGGTCAGCAGGCCGTTGGCGAGCGGGTAGAACGGCAGCACACCGAGGCCGTAGTGCAGCGCCGCGGGCACCACCTCCCGCTCCGCACCGCGTTCGAGCAGCGACCATTCGTTCTGAGCCGAGACGAACGGGACGGCCCCGATCTCCCCGGCGACGTGCGCGGCCTCGGCGATCTGCCAGCCGGCGAAGTTGGAGTGCCCGATGTAGCGCACCTTGCCTTCGCGCACCAGCTCGCTGAGCGCGGCGAGCGTCTCGGCGATCGGCGTGCGCGGGTCAGGGGTGTGAAGCTGGTAGAGGTCGATGTGGTCGGTCTGCAGGCGTCGCAGCGACTCCTCAACCGCGCGCCGGATGTAGGCCCGGCCGCCCTTCGCCCCGGCCGCCGGCCCGTACCCCAGGTCCGCCCGCTGATAGCCGAACTTGGTGGCCAGCACGACCTCGTCGCGCCGCCCTTTCAACGCCTGGCCGAGCAGCGTCTCGGAGCCGCCCCCGGCGCCGTACATGTCGGCGGTGTCGAAGAGCGTCACCCCGGCGTCGAGTGCCGCGTCGACCACCGCGAGCGTCTGCGCTGCGTCGAGACGTCCGCCGAAGTTGTTGCAACCGAGTCCAACTACGGAGACGAGGAGTCCGCTGTTGCCGAGCGTTCGATATTCCATGGGGTGACTCTAGTTCTGGCACGACAACCGGACCGGCCAGCCCGTCACCCGGTCACTGATCGACCACTGAGCACATCGGAACCACTCGTCTAGGGCTCGCCTGACGGCCCGAGGTCTGTCGACATCAAGTATCTTGACGTCGAGATTTATCTCCGGCAGGCTGCTCCCCGAGCACCGGAACGGAAAACGGGGAGTGGCGGGCCATGCGAGACAACGGGGGCGGGCTGCTGGCGCAGCTGCGCCGGCCGCCGGGCGGGCGGGACGGGCGGATCATGCTGCTCGCCCAGTTCCTGGACCGGGCCGGGACGGGCGTGTGGGCGGCAGCCTCGGTGCTCTACTTCACCTTCGTGACGCGGCTGGACGCCCGGCAGGTCGGCCTGCTGCTGGGCGTCGCCGCGGTGGCGGGCATCGCCGGGTCTCCACTGGCGGGGCAGCTCGCCGAGCGGTTCCCGCTGCGGGGGCTGCTGATCTGGAGTCACCTGCTGCGACTGGGCGCGATGGGCCTGGTGCTGCTCTGCGACAGCTTCACCACCCTGATGCCCGTGATCGCCCTCATCTGCCTGGCCGAGCGGGCGGCCAAAACGCTGGAGATGCTCTTCGCCACCCGGGCGACGGGCGAGCGGCGCTCCACCTACCAGGCACTCACCCGCAGTGCCGCCAACGCCGGGTACGCGCTGGGTGCCGGGATCGCGGCGATCGGCCTGGCCGTGGGGACGGAGAACGCCTACCGGGCGCTCGTCCTGGCCAACGCGCTCTCCTTCGCGGTGACCGCGGCGCTGGTGTGGCGCACCCGGGAGCCCCAGGGCGGCGGGCGGGTGGCGGCGCGCGCCGGTACCGCCGCCGCACCGGACGCCACGACGGCGGGGCCGGCGCCCAGCCCCTGGCGGGACGCCGGCTACCTGCGCTTCGTCCTGCTGGACATCCCGATGTGCCTGGACGACTCGCTGCTCAACGTCGGACTGCCACTCTGGCTGGTGAACCACACCTCGGCGCCGCACGCCTTCGTCCCGGCCTTCCTGGCACTCAACACCGTGCTGGTGGTCGTGCTGCAACTGCGGGTCTCGGCGCGGGCCGAGGGGCCGCACCGGGCGGCGGCCGCGGTGACGCTGTACGGGGTGGCGGTGCTCGCGTCCTGCGTGGTCCTGGCGTTCGGTACCGGCGGCGGGCCCTGGAGCGCGTCGATCGCCCTGCTGGTCACGGCGACGCTGGTGACCGCCGCCGAGCTGGTGCGGTCGGTGACCTCCTGGGAGCTGGCGGTCTCGCTCGCACCCGACCGGGCCCGGGCCTCCTACCTCGGCGTGGCCGGCATGGCCCAGTCCGTCCAGAAGTCCGCCGGACCGCTGCTGCTGACCGGCGTGGTGATGGCGACCGGCCCGGCGGGCTGGCTCGGCCTCGGGGCGGCGGTCGCCGGCCTGTCCGTCGTCCAGCGGCGGGCCTGCGAACGGCGGCTGACGGCCATGCGGCCGAGCGGCGCGGCGGCGCCGGTCTCGGGGCCGGGGTCTGCGCCGGTGTCGGCGGCTGCGGCTGCGGCTGCGGCCGAGCCGGAGGCTTTGCCAGCGGCGATGCCGGAGTCGCTACCTGTGCCGGCGGCTGCGCCCGAGCCGGCGGACGATGCGGCGGCGGGACCGGCCGAACGCCCCGCGACCGGCCACCGCTGACCCGAATGCGCAGCCGGCTCACCCGGCCGGGTCATCTCTGTCACCCGTTCGCACCGCTCCGGTGGCGAAAACGCCGGATCCCGCACGTTTCGCATGCCAACGTTTGAGGGGCACCCCCGCAGGGCGCCTCTGAGGCCCGCCCCGGGCCCGGTCCGGCCGCAACGGCGGACTGAAGAGCTGTGATGACCTGGAAGGCTTGAGATGTCCGTTCGTGGAACGCTTTGCAAGTTCGCCGTCACCGCTGTCCTGGCGGCCGCGGCCGCGGTCGCCGTGCCCACCACGGCGGTGGCGCACAGCGACGCCCCGGAGCCGTCGTCGGCGTCGGGTCTCGCCACGGGCGCGGCCTCGGTCGGCCTCTTCGGCCCGAAGATCAGCTGGCTGGAGGCGTTCAGCCGGAGCAACGGCTGACCGGCCGCACCCCTGTCACCCGGACGCCCCGGCCGCACCACGCGGCCGGGGCGTCCGGCGTTCGTTCCGACCGGACGGTGACGCCTCCACGGCGGCCCCGAGCCGGCCGACGTCGTGTCGGCGTCGCCGTGCCGGCGTCAGGGGAGCTTGCCGAGGGCTTTGGCCATCAGGGCCTCGGCCACACCGCCGGGCGGGAAGGGTGACGACTCCGTGGCGAAGAACTCGACGAGGTAACCGCCCTTGCTGGTGGTGACCTTGTCCACGACGGCGGGTGCGTAGGTGGTACCGCCGTAGGTGCAGGTGTACGTCTCACGGCGGGCCACCACGTCCCCGCCGATCGCCGGAGCCGGCAGGGCCTTGACGGTGACCTCGCAGCTCTGGGGGTCACTGCTGAACTTGATGTTCGCGGTGTACGACGGGCAGCTGCTCAGCTGGTCCCGGACCGCCTGCATCGACCGGGTGATCTCGGCGGCGTCGGCCTTCTTGAGCTGCTCGTTGAACGAGTAGTGCTCCTTCGATCCGCCCGCCGGGTTGTAGTAGTACTCCGCGGTGTCGTCCGCGGTGTGCTTCCACCGCGTCTCCCGGTTGCGGGCCTCGCAGGGCCAGGTGCCCGCGACAGGACGCCCGTAGCCCATGTCCCCCGCACCGAGGTTCTCCTTGTAGCCCGCCGGCAGCTCGCTCTTCTGGAGCAGCTTGGCCTGCATCGCCCGCCCCTCGGAGAAGTAGGGCACGGCGAAGGCCACACCCAGCGCGGCGGCTCCCGCGACGAGCGACGCCGTGATCACCGCCCACGGCCGCCACGACCGGCCCGAGGCCGCCCCCGCGGCGGCGGCCGTCCCGGGGGTGACGGCGGTGAGCGGTGCGACCGCGGCGGCGGGCGCCGCGGGAACGGCAGCGGTCGCCGACGACGCGGGAAGGACAGCGGTGGCGGGCGGCGCAGGAACGGCAGCGGTCGCCGACGGCGCGGGCGGCGGCGGCGCGGGAACTGTGAGCCCGGCGTACGCGTCGATGACGCCGGCCGACGTGGCGTCGCCCGCCATCGGTCCGGGCACAGCGGCCATCGGCCACGGAGCGGGGTGTACCGGACCGGTCAGCACCGGACCGGTAGCGGGAACGGTTACCACCGCCCCAGGCACGACAGGCCCGGATACGACAGGCCCGGGGACCACCGGCCCGGGGACCAACCCAGCGGGACCGGGGGTGCCGGCGGGCTGAGCCAGCAGCGCGGCGGCCTCGTGAAGGGTGAGCCTGCGCCGGGGATCCTTGGCCATCAAGCCCTCGATCACGGGCGCGAGCGCCCCCGCTCGACACGGTGGCGGCGCCTCGTCCGAGACCACGGCCAGCAACGAGGCGGTCGGGGTGCCGCGCTGGAACGGGGACCAGCCCTCGACCGCCTGGTACAGCGAGACGCCGAGCGAGAAGAGGTCCCCGGCCGGCCCGTCCTCCTGTCCGTGGAGGCGCTCCGGCGCCATGTACTCGACCGACCCGATGACGGCGCCCGTCGCGGTGAGCGCGGTGTCCTCGTGCCGCAGCGCGATGCCGAAGTCGGTCAGCAGCACCTGACCGTCATCGGCGAGCATGATGTTGGCCGGCTTCACGTCCCGGTGGACGATGCCAGCCGCGTGCGCCGCCCCCAGCGCCGACAGCATCGCCGCACCGATCCGGGACACCGCCTCGGGCTCCAGCGGCCCGGCCGCCAACCGGTCGGCCAGCGAGCCCCCGGTGATCAGCTGCATCACCGTCCACGGCACACCGTCCGCCACGACCACGTCGTGCACCGCGACGACGTGCGGGTGGTCCCGCAGCCGGGCGGCACTGCGGGCCTCCCGCTGCGCCCGGACGAGCCGTTCCTCGGCCTGGGCCGGGCTCATCGAAGGCGCCAGCCAGACCTGCTTGACCGCCACGTCGACATGCAGAGCGAGGTCGGTCGCCTGCCAGACCTGTCCGAAGCCGCCGGCACCCAGCCGCCGGACCAGCCGGTATCTGCCGGCGATGACCAGGCCCTCGTACTCCCCCTCGCCCGCCACCCCGTCGCGCACGGCTGCCACCGCATACCCCCTCGTCGACCGGCGCCATGATAGCGACCGACCGTCACCGCCCCACCGGGACGGTCGTGTTCACCGCCGCCGCGCCCGCACTCCCGGCCGCCCACCAGCGCCCGGGCAGGCCGATCGCCCCCTGGACGGAGCCCGCGGCGCGGGAGGCCCGACCGGCTCGTCCGGCACGCGCAATGACCCGTCCTCGCCGGGGCGGGCGTGGCTGCCGATGTCCGATTCGAAGGGGGTCGGCAACGGCGTTCGCCCACCAGACTGAACGGGTGACGACATCCCCGGCCTCTTCCGACCGTCTCCGCGCCGTTCTCTTCGACTCGGGCGGCGTACTCATACGGCCGATCGGCGGCCGCTGGAACCCGCGAGCGGACTTCGAGCAGACCGTCCTCGCCCATGCCCCTTCGACCACAGCGGAGGAGTTCGCGGCAGCCATCGCGGTGGGGGACCGCTTCTTCGCCGCCTCGTCGTCGACGCCCGACTACGACGACTACCACCGGGTGATGCTCCACCACCTCGGCGTGGACCCGACCCCGCACCTGCTCGCCGACCTGCGCCGCGAAGTCCCCCCTCGCGTACTCCTGGAGACGTACCCGGACGTCGAGGAGACCCTGCGGGAGCTGAGCCGCCGGGGAGTCCGGATGGCCGTGGTGTCGGATGCCTGGCCCAACCTGCCCGCGCTCCACGCCGGACTCGGGATCGACCGGTTCTTCGAGGCGTACGCCATCTCCGCCGTCCTCGGCTGCACCAAGCCGGACCCGCGCATGTACCACCACGCCAGCGACGCCCTGGACCTCGCACCCTCGGAGTGCCTGTTCGTCGACGACGATCCCGACCTGGTCGCCGCGGCGATCCGCCTCGGCTACGCGGGACGCGCACTGCAACGGGACGCGGCCGCCTCCCCCGTACCCTCCATCACCTCCCTGACGGAGCTCCTGGACCTCTTCTGACGCGCCCGGCACGGTCCGGTGGCGCCGCGACGGCATGGCCGACGGGTCCGGCCCGGGTCGGTCGTCGAGGTCCGAGCCGGCCCGGGCGTGGCCACCGCGACCCGCAGCACAGGCCCAGTCGCGTGTCGCTCGGAGCACCCGGCAATCTTCGGTAAGGCAGGTCGAAGTCCGGTGGGACGGAAGTGCGCTGCAGCCGGAAAGCCATGACGCGCCCCACCTTCACGGGTGGTCGGATCATGAGGTGTTCCAGGGCGGGGAGAAGAGGGGGAAGGGCTGCATGTCGACGGCAGCGTTTCGGTTCCCCGCACTGCAGGGGCACGATCCGGACAGTCTCGGCGGCCTTCGGTTGGTGGCGCGGCTGGGCGAGGGCGGCATGGGCCAGGTGTTCCTCGCCCTCTCCCCGGGCGGGCAGCCGGCCGTGAAGATCGTTCGCAACGAGTTCGCCAGGGATACGGAGATGCGCTCTGTTTGATGATCCGGACAGTGGCCGTGACCCGTTCGGCGGAGGCCCGAATGCCTCATCTGACAAGCAGCAGAGGCCCTTTGGCCCTACGTTGCCACGTGAGGGGGCTACCCGAAGGAAAGGCGAACACTGCCATGGCAGGAAAGTTCGAGCTGTACACAGACGACACCGGCATGCACCGGTTCCGGCTCAAGGCGAGCAACGGCTCCGTCGTGGTGACCGGCGACCCGCACGAGAGCCGGGACGACTGCATCAGGAGCATCGAGTCGATCCGCAAGCTCGCGCCCTACGCGGAGCTGAAGGAGACGGCGGCCGGTCCGGCCTGAGCGGGCGCCCGCCGGTGACGGCGGGGTGAGGGCGGGAACGCGGGTCGGCGGGACAAATCGCCGACCCGCGTTCGTTTGTACGACAGATCCCTTTGGCCGCCTGCACGCCGGACCCGGACACAACTCAGGCATGCGCGTCGCCATCGTCACCGAATCCTTCCCTCCCGAGGTCAACGGAGTCGCCCACAGCGTGCTGCGGACGGCCGAGCATCTGGTCCGCCGGGGCCACCAGCCACTCGTCGTCACCCCGGCGCCCGCGCGTGGCACCGACTGCCCGCCGCACACCTTCGGGGCCGGCCCGACCGCCGCCGAACTGCCGGTCGTCCGGATCCCCTCCGTCTCGCTGCCCGGGTACCCGCAGGTGCGGATCGCCCTGCCCAGCCGGCAGCTCACCGCCGCCATCGCCGGGCACCGGCCCCACCTCGTCCACCTGGCCAGCCCGTTCGTGCTCGGCGCGCGCGGCATGCAGGTAGCCGACCGGCTCGGCGTCCCCGCCGTCGCCGTCTACCAGACCGACCTTGCCGGCTACGCGCACGCCTACCGTGCCGGGCGCGGGCTCGGCGAGGCCGCCGCCTGGCACCGGATCCGCACCATCCACCGGGCCGCCGCCCGCACCCTCGCGCCGTCCACCCCGGCGGCGCAGGACCTCACGGCGCACGGCGTGCCCCGGGTCCAGCTCTGGCCGCGCGGGGTCGACTCGGCCCGCTTCCACCCGCGCCACCGCGACGAGGCGCTGCACCGGGCCCTCGCCCCCGGCGGGGAGGTGCTGGTCGGCTACGTCGGGCGGCTCGCGCCAGAGAAGCGGGTCGACCTGCTGGCCGCCACGTCGGCGCTGCCCGGGGTCCGGACGGTGGTCATCGGCGACGGGCCGTCCGCCGCCGGGCTCAAGGCCGCGATGCCCGGCGCGGTCTTCCTCGGCCGCCGGACCGGCGACGAACTCGCCCGCTGCTTCGCCACCCTGGACGTCTTCGTGCACACCGGTCCGCTGGAGACCTTCTGCCAGACCATCCAGGAGGCGATGGCCAGTGGCGTCGCGGTCGTCGGCCCTGCCGCCGGCGGCCCGCTGGACCTCGTCGCCCACCACCGCACCGGTCTGCTGGTGCCGCCCCGGGACGGCGCCGCGGTCGCCCGGGCGGTCGGGACGCTGGCCGCCGACGCCGGTCTGCGGGCCCGCTACGGGCGCGCCGGGCGGGCCGAGGTCACCGCCCGTACCTGGGAGGCGGTCGGGGACCTGCTGCTGCGGCACTACGCGGAGGTGCTGGCGGAGCACCGTGGGGTCGCCGTCGCCGCGGATGCCGCCCCGGTCGCGCCGGTCGCGCCGACGGCGGCCGTCCCGGCGGTGGCTGTCCCGGCGGTGGACGCCCCGGCAGCGGACGCGGCGGTGGACGCCTCGATGGCGCAGGAGCTGTCGGCATGACCGGACACGGGGGCCCGCTGCGGATCGTCCGGGTGGCGAACTTCGTCACCCCGGTCTCCGGCGGGCTGCGGACCGCCCTGCGTCACCTCGGCGCCGGCTACCGGGCCGCCGGGCACGTCCCGGTACTCGTCGTGCCCGGCGAGCACCGCAGCGAGGAGGAGACCGGGCAGGGCCTGGTCGTCACCCTGCCCGGGCCCGTGCTGCCCGGCAGCGGCGGGTACCGGCTGCTCACCGACCGGCGGGCCGTCGCCCACGAGCTGACCCGGCTCGCGCCCGACCGGCTGGAGGTCTCCGACCGCACCACCCTGCGCTGGACGGGCGGCTGGGCGCGGCGGCACGGCATCCGCTCGGTCATGGTGTCGCACGAGAGCGCCGTCGGGGTCCTCCGGACCTGGGGCCTGCCCGCCCCGCTCGCCGGCGCCGCCGCCGACCGGCTCAACGCCCGGACGGCACGGGCGTACGACACCGTGGTCTGCACGACGGACTGGGCGGCGGCCGAGTTCCGGCGCCTGGGCGTACGGAACCTGGCGCGCGCACCGCTCGGTGTGGACCTCGCCGGGATGCGGCCGCCGGCCGACGGGGACCGGGCGCAGGAGCGGGCGCGGTACGCGGAGCCGGGGCAGGTGCTGCTGGTGCTCTGCTCGCGGCTCTCCGCCGAGAAGCACCCCGAGCGGGCTGTCGACGCCCTGGCCGAACTGCGCGCGCGCCGGGTGCCGGCCGTCCTCGTGGTGGCCGGCACCGGACCGCTCCGCTCGCGACTGGCCGCCCGGGCCGCCCGGCTGCGGCTGCCCGTGCACTTCCTCGGGCACGTCGGCGGGCGCGACGCCCTGGCCCGGCTGCTCGGCTGCGCCGACGTGGTCCTCGCACCGGGGCCGGTGGAGACCTTCGGCCTCGCCGCGATGGAGGCACTCGCCTGCGGCACACCGGTGGCGGTCAGCCGCTCCTCGGCGCTCCCCGGGCTGGTCGGGCCGGCCGGGGTGGCCGCGGAGGACACCGGTGCGGGCTTCGCGGAGGCGGTCCGCGTGCTCCTCGCCCGCCCCGAGGCCGCCCGCCGCGGCGCGGCCCGCGCGCATGCGGAGCAGTACGGCTGGCCCGCGGCCGTCGCCGCCTTCCTCGCCGCCCACGGCGCGGGGCGGGAGCGACGGGCGGAGGCTCCGGGGGCACGGGCGGGGGCGGGGGTGGCGGTGCCGGGGCGGCGTCCTGAGCGGGCGGGGGCAACCGGCAACGCACAGGAGGTCGGACCGGCCGACTTCCTGCTCCGGCGGCGAGGGACGGGGAATCGGGAGGCAGGCAGTGAGCACGGCGGTGGTCGGGGACGAGGGTGGCGGGACGGCCCCGGGCGGGACGCTCCCGGGCGGGACGGCCTCGGGCGGGACGCTCCCGGGCGGGACGGCCCCGGGCGGGGTGCGAGGAGCAGGTGAGCGGCGGGCGGCCGGGCCGGTGCGGTTCGTGGCGCTCGGAGACTCGCTCACGGAGGGGGTCGGCGACCCGGTGGCCGACGGGTGGCGGGGCTGGGCGGCCTTGCTCGCACGGTCGTTGGCGCCGGCCGGGGTCGGCGTCGAGTTCACCAACCTGGCGCGGAGCGGGGCGCTCAGCACCGATCTGACGACGGAACAGCTGCCCGCCGCGCTGGCGCTGCGTCCGGCGGTGGCGGCCGTCGTGGTCGGGGGCAACGACACGCTGCGCGCCGGGTTCGAGATCGGCCGCACCACGCGGGAGTTGGACACCACCCTCGGTGGACTGTCCCGCAGCGGCGCGCTGGTGCTCACCGCGTGCCTGCCCGACCCGGGCACGCTGCTGCGGCTGCCGCAGCCCCTCGCCCGTCCGCTGGCCCGCCGGATGCGCGCGGTGAACACGGTGGTGCACGCCCTCTCCGTACGCCACCGGACGGTCCACCTGCACATCGCCGAGCTGCCGTGGACGGCGCAGCGGCAGCTGCTGAGCGTGGACCGGCTCCACCCCAGCGCCGAGGGGCACCATCTGATCGCCCGCGGCTTCCACGACCTGCTCGCCGCCGCCGGCCGCCCGCTCGGCCCGGCCCCCGCCGCCGAACCCGCCGAGCCGCCGCCGGGCGCGCTGGCCGACCTCTGGTGGATGGCGACCCGCGGCACCCGCTGGGTCGCCGACCGCAGCACCGATCTGCTCCCGGGTCTCCTCGCGCTGGCCGCCGTCGAGGGCTTCACCCGGCTCCGCGGGGCCACCGGCCGCCAGGACGAGCGGATGGCCCGCGCGGCGGAGGCGGCGCTCGCCTCGATCGGGCGGGCCGGGGCGGGCGACCCGCTGCCGGGGGCCCGGGGCTACGCTCCTGACGGGGTACTGCCACGAACAGAGGCGGCGTCAGGAACGGCGCCACGAACAGTGGCAGCGCCACGAACAGAGGCAGCGCCGCGAACGGCGCCACGAACGGAGGGGACCGCCGAATGAGCGGAACGGTCACAGCAGTCAGCAGCAACGGCGAGTACTCGTTCACCAAGCCCAACCGGGCCGCCATCACCCTGCTCACCGGGCTCGGGGTGGAGGGGGACGTCCATGCCGGGGTCACGGTCAAACACCGCTCGCGGGTCGCCCAGGACCCGACCCAGCCGAACCTCCGGCAGGTCCACCTCATCCACGAGGAGCTCTTCGCCGAGGTCGGCGCAGCTGGGTTCGGCGTGCGGGCCGGCGATCTGGGCGAGAACGTCACCACCCGCGGCATCGACCTGCTCGGCCTGCCCACCGGGGCGCTGCTGCGGATCGGCGGCGAGGCGGTCGTCGAGGTCACCGGGCTGCGCAATCCGTGCCTGCAGATCGACAACTTCCGGGCCGGGCTGCTGAAGCAGGTCGTCGGCCGGGACGAGGCCGGGAACGTCGTGCGCAAGGCCGGCATCATGGGCGTCGTGCGGGCCGGCGGCACGGTGCGGCCCGGCGACGCGATCGCGGTGGAGCTGCCGGAGGGGCCGCACCGGCCGCTCGAACGGGTCTGACCCTGGTTCGATCCCCGGGGGTGGCGGGGAACCGTTGAGATGGGCGAGGGTGTCGTGGTGGGCAGGCGGGCGGGGGTCCGCCCGGTTCGGTGGAGGGACTTGCTGTGGTGACGTCACCGCCTTCGGGCAGCCAGGACGGTCGTGCGGGGCGCGAGTTGCTGGCCGCAGCCGGGGTGCTGTTCCCGGACGGGCAGGGCCGGGTACTGGTGGTCCGGCTGCCGTACGACCGGAAGCATCCGCTGGCCATCTCGGGCGGCGGCTGGGAGCCGGAGGACCTCTCACCGCGCCGGACGGCCGTCCGGGAGATCGCGGAGGAGCTGGGGTTCACCCCCAGGCTCGGGCCGCTCGCCTGCATCGACTGGACGCTCGACGACTTCCGGCCGCCGATCGCCGCGCACCTCTACTGGGCCGAACCGCTCACCCCTGAGGAGCGCGCGGCCTTCACGCCGGACACCGCGGAGGTCGGCGGCTGGGCGTGGCTGACGCCCGAGCAGGCGGCTCACGCGCTGCCGCCCCGGCTCTCCCGCCGGGTGAGCGCCTGTCTGCGGGCGCCGCGCGAGGCCGGGCCGTTGGAGCTGGAGGACGGCCGGCCCGCCGGGCACACGCTCGACCATCTGGCGGCCGTGCCGACGCCCGCGTACACCGGGCCGGCGGGGGTCACGCTCACCGGCACGCCCGACCTGCCCCAGGCCGAGCCCACCGCTCCCCCGCTGGACCGGAAGACGTACATCGCCACCCGCCCCCGGATCCGGGCGAAGGCGCGCACGCTGTTCACCGACGCGGCCGGGCGGGTGCTGCTGGTACGGCTGCGGCCCTGGGCCGGCCCGGGCGGCGAGGAGCCGTACTGGGTACTGCCCGGCGGCGGCATCGAGGCGGACCGGGAGCTGCCCCGGGCCGCGGCCCGCCGGGAGGTGCGCGAGGAGCTGGGCTGGGAGTGCGAACCGGGCCGGCTGCTGGCCCTCGACTGGCTGCCCGGGAGGGACGCGGACCCGGCGAGCCGCCGGGACACGGCCGTACTGGTCTACGTCTTCGACGGCGGGACGGTGACGGAGGAGCGGCTCGCCTCGATCACGATGGCCGAGGACGAACTGGTCGAGTGGCGGCTCTGCGACCCGGCCGAGGCGCGGGCCCTGCTGTCCGCCTCGTCGTGGGACCGTACGGCGGCCGCGCTCGCCGCCCGCACCCGCCCGGGCGGCCCGGCCGAACTGGTCGGCGGGCGACCGGCGGACTGACGGCCGGGCGGACCGGCGGCCGGTGGCGGGCGAACCGACCGCAGGCTGACGGCCCTGCGGGCAGGCCGATCCGCCGGACCCGAACGGGCTTCCTGGTCCACACTGGGCCCATGCAGAACGCGATCGGGAAGGTACTGGCCGGACGTCGGGTCGAGGCGGTCAGCGGCGGCGGCCGGCTCGACATCACGCTCGACGGACCGGTGACCGTCCGGGTGGCGCACGAGTTCGTGTTCGCGGCACCGTCCGAGGTGGACCACTTCTTCCCCGCCCTGACCTTCCGCCCGTCCGGCACGCTGCTCGGCCTGGTGGGCCGGACGGTCGGTGCCGCCCGGGTGACCATGGCGGGCGGGCTGGAGCTGGCCTTCGACGGTGACGCCGTGCTGTCCGTGCCGCCGCACGCACAGGTCGCGCCATGGAGCGTGCTCACGCCCGACGGCGCCGTCTGCGCGGGACTGGCAGGCGGCGAGGTGGCGTGGGCGGAGGAGCCGGCGGGGCAGGAGGAGCGGGAGGGGCCGGAGGGTCTGGCGGCATCGGACGGGTGAGCCGGTCCGTCCGGGGCGTGGAGTGCCCTGCCTCGAACACCGCCCACGCCGGGGCACCGCCCAGACCTCGGAGCCGCTCAGGACCTGGCACCGCCCAGACCTCGGCGCCGCTCGGGCCCGGGCGTTGTCACCGACCGTCCGGACGGACTCCGCGCCGCGCGACGCGGGGTCCGTCCATCGGACACGGCTACCCGGGACGGGAGCCCCGGCCTCGCGGCGTCAGACCTCCAGGTCGGCCTCGATCTTCGTGAGCTGGTGCCGGGCCATCGCCAGGTTGGCGCGGCTCTTGTCCAGCGCGAGGTAGAGGAAGAGGCCCTTGCCGCTGCGGCCGGTGAGCGGGCGGATCAGGTGGTACTGGCTGCTGAGGGTGATGAGGATGTCCTCGATGCCGTCCTGCAGCCCGAGCATGTCCATCGTGCGCATCTTGGCCCGGACCACGTCGGTGTTCCCTGCGGCGGCGACGTTGAGGTCGAGGCCGCCGGGGCCGTCGAGGGTGGCGAGGGCCATCCCGCTGTTGTAGTCGACGAGGGCGGCACCGAGGGCGCCTTCGATCACGGTCATGGTCTGCTTGAGCGCGCCGACTGCGTCGGTCATGGCGGTGTCTCCAGTTCGTTCGGAAGATCGGAAGATCAGAAGGGCCGGAAGGGTCGGAAGGGTCGGAAAAGGTCGGTGGGTCCAGGTCGCTGGATCAGGGTCACCGGAGCCCCGTCACCGGGTCCGGCCCGGTGGGATCCAGGTCGGCGGGGTGAGGGCGGCCCTTGGGAAGGGTGTCTTCGGAGGGGCTTACGGAGGGTCCTTCGGGGTCAGCGCGTCGTTGAGGAGGCCGGCGATCCGCCGGGCGGAGCGTCGGGCCTCCAGGTGCAGGCGGCCGACGTTCACGTCCGGGTGCGCCAGCAGGGTCAGCACACAACTGCCGCCGGCCGCGTAGGTGGCGACGTACCCGTGCTCGCCGCGGACCAGCGACTCCCGGAACTCGCCCTGGCCGGTGGTGTCGGCGAGCCGCTGGGCCAGGCCGAGTGAGGCGGCGGTCATCGCGGCCAGGCCGGTGGGCTCGGTCCCGTGGGTGTCGTGCGCGACCAACAGGCCGTCCACGCTGGCCACCAGGCCGCCCGCGAGGTGCGGGACCCGGTGCTTGAGGGCACGCAGTTCGGCCAACAGGTCCGTCTCCAAGGCGATCAGTTGTCTCCTTCCGACACGCTGCTTGAGCGCCCGCCTCATGACCGTGAGAGCGGGGTCGCGGGCGGAGAGTGGTTCAAAGTCGGGCCTCCAGAAGGATTCGGACCCGGGTCAGCAGCGCGATGTCCGGGTCGGGGACGGTCAGCGGGTGGGCCGCTGCCGGGTCCGGCGGGTGGACCGGGGCCGGCGCGTGGACCAGGGGCGGGGCGTGGACCAGAGCCGTGGGCGGGCGGTGGTGGGCGGAGCGGGCGGCGCCCGCCGGGAGCAGCGCCGCCAGGGCCGCGCCGGGCACACGGCGGTGCAGGCCGGGCACTGGACCGGGCAGCGGTTCGGATTGCGGTCCGGGTCGTGCTCCGGCCCGCGGCTCGGACTGCGGATCGGACTGCGGCGCGGGCCGCGCTCCGGGCTGCGGGCCCGGCCTCGGCTCGGGCTGCGGGCCCGGCGGACGGCCGGACGGCGCGCCACCGGAGGTACCGGCGGCCATGGCGCGGCCGGCGGCGGCCGCCGCCCAGGCGGCGTGGCGCGGGGCGCCGCGGCCCGGGGTGGCCAGCAGTCCGGCAGCCGCGAGGCGGCGGACATCGGCCGTGGTGGCGAAGGCCGAGCGGCCGAGCAGCCGGGCCAGCTCCGCCGGGGTTCTTCGCCCGTCCGCATGGTCGAGCAGTTCGCGCTGGCGGCGGCTGGGTGGGCAGGGCCGGCCCCCGACGCGGGTGCCCGGGGCGGCGCACCGCTCCTGGGCGCCACCCGGACGGACCGGTCCGACCGTGTCCGCCGGGCGGACCGGCGTGGTGTCGAGCTGCGGCCAGGGCCAGATCCGTTCGAGCAGCCGGTGCCGGCGCTCCACCTCCCGCCGCAGCCGCCGGGCGCTCACCGCCGCGACCGGGCCGAGCCAGTGCCGTACGCCCGGCTCGAAGGACCACGGGCCTGCCGGGGTGCCCGTGGCGCCGAGGACGAAGAACGCGGCGTCGTAGAGGACGCCGAGCTGGCAGACCTCCAACTCGCCCCGGGTGAGGAGCCGTTGTTCGACCAGGGCGCCGCCGACCCGGCCGTGCGGGCCGAAGGAGCGCACGGCCTCCTGCCAGGCCTCCCGGGTGATCCGGCCGCAGCGGGTGAGCAGGGTCGCCAGGTCGGGCGCGCGGTCGGACTCGGCGTGCACCACCAGGCCGTCGGCGAGGTGGAGCGTGCCGGTGGGGCCGCGCAGCACACCGGTCGCACGCTCCCCGGCCAGCTGTTCGACGGCGGTGAAGGACCCGCCGGTGGCCATGGCGTCGACGTCGTTCACGCCGGCCGCCCGGTGGCTGCGGCGGGCCCGGCACCGCGGCCCGCTGGCCGAAACGCGACGCCGCGGGCGGGCGAGGCACCGGGTTGGCCCGGCAGGGCGTTCGTCATCCGCGTACCAGTCATCCCAGCACCAGTTCCTCCGCGAGGGCCTGGAGCCGGTAGCGGGCCGCGGCGAGGTTGCCCTCGGTCCGGTCCAGCCAGAGGTGCAGGACGAGCGGGCTGTCGAAGACGGTGTCGATGAAGCAGATCAGGTGGTAACTGCGGCCCGCAGTGACGATGATGTCCTGTAACGGCACCCGGCGGTCCTCCGCCGCGGTGAAGGTCTCGCTCTCAACAGCCGTGCGTACCAAGTCGGTTGTCTCGGCAGCCGAGATTTCGTGGTCGCCGGTGGGGCTGACGCCGACGCTGCCGAGGGCGAGTCCGCTGCTCCAGTCGATGAGGCTGGCCGCGCGGGCCCCGGCGATCGCCATGGCCCCGGACAGGCATTCGTCGATCCCCGGCACTCGGGCTCCTTCGGGCGGTTGGGCAGCCGGGCGCGCTGGGCCGGCGCCGGCCGGACCGCCACGACGAGTGGCGGGTTCGACACGGAAGGCTACTGGCCGATTCCGTATGACGAACATTCCAATGGCATATTCACACCACAAGGGGCTGATTTCGGCCAAGCTATGACGGCCCATCAGCTCGCACCGACTGCCCAAACGCGCTGGCGAGAGCCGCCCGCTGCCCGACCTCGCGACACCACGCAGCAGCCCACCTGGAGCGGGACCTTGGCCGGTTGTCGGCCACGAGGAAGAGTTCCGGCCACGGACTGCGATAAGACCGATCCGTCGACCGCGCCGCCGGACGCCGTGGCCGGGGCGGGCGGCGTCACCGCTTCGCACCCGCCTGCCCGGGCGCCGCGTCGCAGAGGGAATCCGGCGCGCGGCCGGAACCGCCCGCAAGGGGCCGGCGGCGGTACGGGCCGGACGGACGGCGCATGCGTTGACGGCACTGGAGGCGGCTCGCTCCGGGGCGTCCGCCGCCGCCGGACGGGGCGGGGCGCGTGAGGTCAGGTCCGCTCAGCACCGTGGGGAACGACGAGGGGGCCGTTCCGGTACGGAACGGCCCCCTCGGGGTGGAGCGCCAGGCCCGGGTTGAACGGACTCTTCCTACTGAAAGTAGGACGTGCTCCGGTAGCACCTCTGACGCATGTCCGAGAGATCATTTCCTCTCGACGGGAAGAACATTAGCAGGACATCACGCCTGCTCAGAAATCGAACCGATGGGGTGGGACGAGGGACCCTGCGGTCGGGCACGGACCCCGACGGTCGGGCACGGGCCCCCGGTCCGACACGGACCCCGCCGGTCGGGCATGGGGGAGCCCCGCGCGGGAAAGTCGTCGAAGTCCGCCGGTGGTGGCCCTAGGCTGACCGGGTGGCCCACACCAAGACCTCGTTCGTCTGCCTGACCTGCCGCGCCTCCTACAAGCAGCCGTACGACGACACCCACCCCCGCGAGCGCCCCTGCCCGCGCTGCACCCGCCCACTGATCCGCGTGGGATCCGCCTTCGAGGCGCCTCGCCGCCGCGACACCGCCGCCTGGCGGACCCTGTCCGCCCTGCTCGACGCCGGCGTGCGCTTCCACAAGAACCACTGCGGCGGCTACCGCCCCCGCACCCTCGGCGAGGTCCGCGAGCGGATGGCCTTCGCCCGCCGCACGGGCGAACCGGTCGCCGAAGCGCTCGTCCGCCGCGACCTCCCGTAGGGCCTCGCCGCGCGGCCTCGAAGTCCCCGGAGCCCATGGGACCCCGGGCCCTGATGGAGGCCGGGCGCCCGACGCTCCGGGCCGAGGCCAGGAACGCCGAGCCGGGCTCAGCACGGGCTCAACGACCTCGCGGAGCCCTCAACGACACCCTCCTGAACGGGGTCCCCGGATTCCGCGCGATCTGGATCACCGGCCGGTGCGGCGGCACTCAGCGCCGCCTCGACCTGGCGGTTGCTGGTCATGGTCGACGTGACGGCGGTCATGGTGAGGAGGAGGCCGGCGGCGGTGTAGAGCGGGGTGCGCACGTCGTAGGTGGTGGCCAGCCAGCCGCCGAGGAAGGCGCCGAACGGGGCGGCGCACATGGCGAGCATGCGGGAGGTGGAGGCGACCCGGCCCATCAGGTGAGCGGGGACGATCGCCTGTCGGAGGGAGGGGCCGAGCACCATCGTGGCGCCCATGCCCGCCCCGCAGACGGCGAGCGCGAGGCCGGCGACGTACGGGTTCGGGGCGACGGCCAGGCCCAGGATGGCGAGCCCCTCGACTGCGGCCGTGCAGGTGAGCGCGGTGCCGGTGCCGAGTCGTCGGCCGAGGAAGGAGGCGATGCCCGCGCCGAGCAGACCGCCGGTGGCCTCCGCCGTGAGGAGCAGGCCGAAGCCGTAGGTGCCGACGCCGAGGCGATCGTGCGCGAAGAGGGCGAGTACGGTCTCCACGGCGAGGAAGGCGATGTTCCCGACCGCCGGACGCAGCGCGAGCCCGAGCAACAGCTGATCACGGAACACGTACGAGGCGCCGGCCCGCGCCTGCCGCACCAGCGACTCACGGGCCTGCGGTACGGGCCGGGGTGCGGCGGGCAGCGACCTTACGAGCAGTGCGGAGAGCGCGAACGACACCGCGTCGGCGAGCAGCGGAACCGCCCGCCCGAGCGCGAGCAGGGCACTGCCCGCAGGCGGCCCCGCGAAGCCGGACGCGGCGGTCTGGGCGCCGCGCAGACGGGAGTTGGCGCGCTCCAGGAGCGCGGGGTCGCGGCCGAGCAGATCCGGCAGATAGGCCGTCGCGGCCGTGTCGAAGAAGAGTCCGCCGAGGCCGAGCAGGAAGGCGACGGCCGCGAGCAGTGGAATGCTCAGCACGTCGAGCGCGGCCGCTGCCGCCGGTATCGCGAGCAGCACCGCACGCGCCGCGTCCATGACCCACATCGTGCGCCGACGGTCCCAACGATCCACCAGCGCACCGCCGACCACCCCGAAGAGCAGCCACGGCAGCGTTCCGGTGGCCGTGACGACGGCGAGCGCCATCGGATCCCGCGTCAACGTCAACGCGAGCAGCGGCAGCGCGGCATGCGACACCCCGTCACCGAGCGAGGACACCGTCTGCGCGGTCCACAGCCGTCCGAACCCGGTCGGCAACTTCCCAACGGCTGAGGTCACTTGGCGCCCCCTTCGGGCTGCTCACGCGGTGTCGGGTGGAACAGTGCGAAGACGAGTGACGCGTCCGGCAGCGACGGATCGGACAGCTCCCGGTACTCGTCCGCCAGTGCCTGCAGCCGCGCCCCCAGCTCCGCGAACTGCTCCTCGGTGAGCCGCAGATGCGCCATCCGGACGTGCCGCTCGCCATCCACCGGCGCCGCCTCCAGGTCCGCCACCGCATGCCGCATCAGCACATCCGGCTCTCCCTCGCCCCGGTCCGGCAGCACGATCGCCCGTGCGGCCATGGCGTAGTACCGCTCGGTGACCCCCCGGACCTTCCGCGTTCGCACCACCTTCACCAGGCCGGCCCGTTCGAGCAGCCGTACGTGGTAGCTGGAACTCCCCTTGGCAAGGCCCACTCGCTCGGCGATCTGCGTGATCGTCGCGGGCTCGAAGCGGAGCACGGCCATGATCCGGTGACGCGTGAGATTGGAAACGGCGCGTAGCTGTTCGTCAGTGGTGACGTGGAACGTCCCGGGAAGATCATCGGTAGGCATGCCCCTAATAGTCAACACTTCTTGACCATTAGGCAAGGGGTTTTGCCCAGACTTCTGGAATCGGCTGTCCAGCCCCCGGCGGTCGGATCGTCTTCCACGCCTTCGGCCGCCTCGTCGAATTCATCCGTGGCCTCATCGCCATCGGCGCCGAGGAGGGCCTCGCCACGGCACGCGCCCGCAGCCGGGCCGGCCGACGCCCCACCGCCGCCGCGTCGTCAGAGGACGTCGTAGGTCAGGTGCGTCGCGGTCGATGTCGGCGTCACGCTCCGCTGCACCAGCGTGCGCGGCGCTCCGCCGGTGAACAGTGGCGTCCCGGCACCGAGCACGACGGGTGCGAGGTGCAGGCTCAGCACGTCGACCAGCCCGGCGGCGAGCGCCGAGCCGACGGTGGCGCCGCCGCCCATGAGGACGACGTCGAGATCCCTGCCGGCGGCCGACGAAGCCGCCTCGGCGCGCTCACGCGCGGCGGCGACGGCGTCGGGCAGACCGGTGGTGACGAACGTCCAGTCGAGGCCGGTGTGCCGCACCGACTCCGGCGGCGAGCTCGTCACCACGACGAACGCGGGCTTTCCGACCTCGCCGGCGCCGTAGCCGGTCTCGTCGTCCCAGCCGTTCGGCCCGTCGACCACGTCGAAGAGCCGGCGGCCGAGGACGACGGCGCCCGAGCGGGCGGTCCCCTCGCGCAGGACCCGCCGGTCGTCGGGGTCGTCGGAGAACGCCCAGGTGTGCAGGGCCTCGCCGCCGGTACCCAGACCGCTGTCCGGGCCGGCGCCAGGGCCGGTGACGAAGCCGTCGAGGGAGACCGAGATGTCAGCAATGATCCGAGTCATACCAGCGTCATACCCGGGGCAGACCTGATCCGCAGCCCGGCGCCGTCGCTCACGCACGAGGCCGGCCGGGCGGACGCAGCGTGGCGTCCTCGCGGCGCCCGGGGCACCGGCTCCGACCAGCCCCCGGCCTCGGTGAGCAGGAAGCTCACCGGCCGGCCTTCCGCCGAGAACGCTCGGCCTCCACTGCGACGGGACGACTGGTGCCGGTCGGTCGCAGGGACGCCGATACCCCCTTTATATCGAGCATGTGTTCGATTCAGGGCGTACGCTGGAGCCATGCGCAGCTCCGTTCACCTCCAGCCCTCGCTGTTCGACGACGCCGGACCGGGCGGGATCGCGCTCGGAACGCTCGCCGGGGTGCGGCGGCAGGTGCTCGGGGCCGGGGCCTGGGTGGACGTGGTGACGGGGTGGGTCACGGGGGCGGACCTGCTGTTCGAACAGCTGGCGGCGGAGGTCCCGTGGCGGGCGGAGCAGCGGGAGATGTACGAGCGCGTGGTGGAGGTGCCGCGGCTGCTCGCCTCGTACGGGGAGGGGGACGCGCCGCCGCATCCGGTGGTCGGGGCGGCGCGGGCGGCGTTGAGCGCGCACTACGCGGCGGAGCTGGGCGAGCCGTTCCGGACACTCGGGCTCTGCTACTACCGGGACGGGCGGGACAGCGTGGCCTGGCACGGGGACCGGATCGGGCGCGGGGAACGCGAGGACACCATGGTGGCGATCGTCTCGGTCGGGGAGCCACGTGCGCTGCTGCTGCGGCCTCGCGGCGGGGGCGGACCGGTGGTGCGGCACCTGGTGGGGCACGGGGACCTGCTGGTCATGGGCGGGTCGTGCCAGCGGACCTGGGAGCACGCCGTTCCGAAGACGGCCCGGCCGGTGGGCCCGCGGATCAGCATCCAGTTCCGGCCGCGCGGAGTGGCCTGAGCACAGCGGGGGGGGCACCCCGGCTGTGGGGAGGTCCGGTCACCGGGAGGTCCGGTTGCCGGGAGGTCCGGTCACCGGGAGGTCCGGTTGCCAGGGGTCCGGGCGCGGCGGAGGCTGGCGGGAGGACCGAGGAGGACGGCATGCCGAAGGCGGGCAGGTACCGGGAGGGCGTGCCGTGCTGGGTCGAACTGGCCGCCGGGCCGGACCTGGGCCGGGCCCGGCGGTTCTACGGCGGGCTGTTCGGGTGGGAGTTCGTCGGGGCGGACGACGGCCCGGGCGAGGGCTCGGAGAACAGGCCGGAGGACGAGCCGGAGGAGGAGCCGGACGACGGCCCGGACGGGTACACCGTGGCGACGCTGCGCGGGGCGCAGGTCGCGGGGATCGCCCGAGGGCCCGGGGGCGACGGCTCCGCCTGGCTGACCTACCTCGCGGTGGACGACGCCGACCGGGTCGCCGAGGCGGTCCGGCAGGCCGGCGGGCGGATCGTCCGGGAGCCGGGCGAGGTGGCCGAGTTGGGGCGCAGCGCGCTCGCGGTGGATCCGCTCGGCGCGGTCTTCGGCCTCTGGCAGGCCCGACTGAACCCGGGGGCGGGCCTGGTCAACGAGCCGGCCACGTTCACCTGGAACGAGCACCTCTCCCCCGACCCGGACGGCGCCCGGGCGTTCTACCGCCAGGTCCTCGGGTACGAGTACGCGCGCCCGGCGGGCGACTACACGGTGTTCCGGGCCGGTGGGCAGCCGGCCGGCGGGATCGGCGGGAACCCGGGAGTGGATCCGGACGGTCCGGCGGCGCTCTGGGCGGTGTACTTCGGCACGGCGGACACCGACCGGACGGTGGAGCGGGCGGTCCGGCTCGGCGGGAGCGTGCTGGACGGGCCGGAGCCGACACCGTTCGGACGGGTGGCGGTGGTGCGGGACGACGGCGGGGCGGCGTTCACCCTGATCACCGTGCCCCAGAGCGACTCGGCGGAGCCGGCGGGGAGAGCAGAGCCGACGGATGCCGCGGGGAGGGGGGAACAGGCCGAGACGGCCTGACGCGACCGGGACGGCGCGAAGTACCGTGCTCACCGAGGCCCGGGCTCGGCTGTGCTGTTGCTGTGCGCTGTGGGCCCGACTCGACCGCGAGCCCTACGTGTTGGCCCGGCGGTCAGGAGACTCGGTCCAGCGCCGCCCGCAACCGGGTGATGTCCGCGGCGTCCTTGGCGCGGCGCGGCCTGCGCGCGTCCCAGACCGGCATCATCCGCTTGATCTCGATCTGCGCCTCGGGGCTCACGATCGGGCACTCGACGTCGCCGAGCCGTCCGGGTGCGGTGTCCAGGAGGCCTGCCGGCCAGGGAGTGCCCGCCCAGGGGCCGCCGGCGACCAGCGCCCGGCCGTCGGGGGCGAAGTCCAGCAGGGCGAAGCTGGACTCCAAGTCGTCCTTCATGAAGTCGAGTTGCTGCTCTGGCGGCCCGGCGTCGAGCGGGCGGTAGCCGAGTTCGCGCAGGCCTGCGGCCAGGACGGGGGCGTCGGCGGCCGGGGCGAACCAGTCGATGTCCTCGTGGTCCCGGGTGAGTTCACCGAGGAAGAAGTCCATCGCCCAGCCGCCACGCAGCCAGACGCCGATGCCGAGGCGGCGGGCGAGGCCCATCGTCTCGGCGATCAGGGCGAGTTGCCAGTCGGCACGTTCCCGGTTAACAGACCCCACATCCATGATTGGGACGCTACACCCGCCCCGCGTCCCTCGACACCGCATTAATCCCCACCCCGGCCGGCCCTGGCCCTCGGCGACCCTGGCGCTGACCGGCACCCGCCCGGGCCGGCACCTGCCATGGCCGCGGCCGGTCACCGCCTGGACCATCTCCGACGAGACCCACCTGCGCGCCGACCTCGCCAGGATCCGCGTCCGCGGCTACTCGATCGACGACCGTGAGAACGAGCCCGAGGTCCGCTGCGTCGCCGCCCCGATCTTCGACCACACCGGCGAGGTGACGGCCGCCCGCTCGGTCTCCGGCCTCACCTCACGGATGACCGCGGCCCGCGTCCGCTCGCTCGGCCCGGGGGTCGCCCAGGTCGGCCTGCGGATCTCCCACGAACTCGGCTCCGACCGCCAACCGGGCTGAGGGCCCTCGGCGGGCCAGGCCCCTCGGCGGGGCGCCCGCGCGGGTTTCCCGGCGACGCCGCGAAACGCGAACGAGGCCCGGCGCCTGGAACGGCACCGGACCTCGTCCGACTGTGGAGCGCCAGGCCCGGGTTGAACGGACTCTTCCTACTGAAAGTAGGACGTGCTCCGGTAGCACCACTGACGCCTGACGAGGAATGATCTCCCTCGCGACGAGAAGAACATTAGCAGGTCAGAGCCCCTGCCCCCAACCCGCGCCGCACACCGGCCACCGGCCCGCATGTCCCGCGAAACGCGAACGAGGCCCGGCACCTGGAACGGCACCGGACCTCGTCCGACTGTGGAGCGCCAGGCCCGGGTTGAACGGACTCTTCCTACTGAAAGTAGGACGTGCTCCGGTAGCACCACTGACGCCTGACGAGAGATCATCTCTCTCGCAACAGGAAGAACATTACCAGCTGACAACCCCTGCCCTGACCGGAGGCGAACCCCCTATGACCAGCAACGACCGGACCACGCACGAGACCGTCGAGTACGGCCCCGGCCGGCTCATGGACATCCACCGACCGACCGGGAACGCCGGCGGGCCGCTGCCGGTGGTGCTGCTCTGGCACGGCCGGGGGGCCGACGAACGGGACGCGATGCGGCCGCTGGCACGCGAGGCTGCGGAGCTGGGGCTGCTGGTGCTGGTCCCGGACTGGCGGTCGGACGAGGAGGACGGGGGCGCCGCGCACCTGCGGGCCTCGTTCGACCACGCGCGGCGGCACGCGGCCGCATACGGCGGCGACCCGACGCGGTTCGTGCTGGCCGGGTGGTCGATGGGCGGGAAGGAGGCGGTCGCCCTGGCCACCCACCCGAGCACGCCGGCCGGGGTGCGCCCGACGGCGGCGGTCGGCATCGCCTCCAGCTACGTCCGCCCCGCCGTCACCACCGGCGAGGTGCCGCTGCCGCTGCTCGCCGGCCGCCCCTCCCCCATACCGCTCTGGCTGGTGCACGGCACGCGCGACGAGCTGGTGCCGGTGGAGTGCTCGCGGGAGCTGAACACCGCTCTTTCGCAGGGCTCGCACCTTCTGGAGCTGGACTCCGACCACGCCGGCGTGGTCCTCGCGGAGTACGACCCGGCCCTCCAGCGCTGTGTGCCCGGGCGGGCCGAGCACGCGGTGCGCGCCGGGCGGGCGACGGCGCGGGTGCTGGCGGAGGCGGCCGGGGTGGCCTAGCCGGTCAGGCCGCCCGGCGCCAGCCGTCGCGGGCGTCCCGGGCGGCCGCCCGGGCAGGGCTCCGGGTGGCGGTGAGGAGGGGGAGGAGAAGGGCCGCCGCCGTGAAGAGGAGGAGGTGGCCGGCCTCGGGGGCGGGGCCGGCCCAGCCGAGGGCGCCGTGGCGGTGCTCGACGAAGCCGTTGTGGAAGAGCCAGGCCGCCAGGGCGATCAGCGGGGCGGCGGCCGGGCGGGAGTGGCGGCCGACGGCGGCGCAGAGCAGCGCGTAGGCGGCGAGGGCGACCCACGTCGGGCGCAGCTCCCCGAGGACGGCGAGCGCGGGCAGCAGGGCGGCGGCGGCGAGCAGGGTCACCGCGGCGGACATCGCAACGGGGAGACGGGAGGGCCGGGTCATGGGGTCGTCACCGCCCGACGGCGAGCGGTCGCAGGAGGGTGTGGTGGCGTTGGAGCGCTTCGAGTTCGCGCTGCAGCGGCGGCTTGGGGACGGCGAGGACCGGGCAGGTGGCGTGCCGGACGCAGTAGGCGGTCACGGACGGGCGCAGTGCGCGGGCGAGCACACCGCGGCCGCCGGCACCGAGGACGAGCAGGTCGCCGGGGCGGTCGGCGGAGCGGACCAGTGCCTGGCCGGTCTCGCCGCGCACAGCCTGGCTTCGCAGCCGCACCCCCGCGTATCCGCCGCCGAACGCCTCGTCCAGGGCCTGCCGCAGCCGGGCGCCTGCCGCGTCGCGGCAGGCGCTGAGCAGCGGCGGGCACGGGGAGCGGCGGTAGCCGAACTCGCCGCCGGGCGGGGTCCAGCAGTGCACGGCCAGCACCTCGGCGTCGGTGCGGCGGGCCTCGGCGACGGCGCCGTGCAGGGCGGCGAGGCTGCCCAGCGAGCCGCTGACCCCGACCACGATCCGGCGGTGGCCCTCGGGTGCCTCGTACGTGTCGAGCGCTTCGCTGTCGGTTCCGGCGCCGTTGTCCGCCATGGCCCTGCCCGTCCTTCCGGCTGGTGCTGATGTGCTGTCGGCTCCAGCAAAGCCGGGCGGTGCGCGGGCCGGCCGTTCGTTGACGGAGTTCTGACGCGCGGGGCGCGGATCCGTACGCGGCCCTGACGTCAGGCGGGCGCGGGCGGGTTGCCCGGCAGGACGTAGACGTCGACGGCGACCTGCCGTTCGGGGTGCGGGGAGGGGGTGGGCGTGAACTCCAGGTGGTACGGGAGGGGCGGGCGGCCGGTGGGGAGCAGGCCGTGGGTGGCGGCGGTGACCGCGAGGCGCAGGTAGGTGAAGGGGATCAGTTCGGGCGGGCCGGCGTGCCGCAGCGCGAGGCCGGTGGCGGCGGGGACGGTCCGGGCGGCGGCCGCGAAGTCGGCGCGGGGGACCGGGGCGCCGGGGGCGGGTGGCTCCGGACGGGTGCGGGCGTCGAGCAAGTGGCCGGGGTCGTCGACCGTGACGCCGAGCGCCTTGGTCCGGGAAAGGTCGCGGAGGTCCGGGCCGTCCGGCGGTAGCTGGCGGCGCTCACCGAGGCACGCGCGGGCCGGCCGACCGTGGAACAGGCGCCCGTACAGCGGATGGCGTACTTCGAGGACGAACCGGACCTCCCCACGCCGTACGCCTACACCGGACTGGCCCACTATCTGGTGCCGCCGGAGCAGGTGGCGGACTTCCACAGGCTGATGCGGCGCGACTGGCCCGTGCTCCTCGCCGAGCGGCTGACCACCGGGGACCGGGCCGAGGTGTACTACGGCGAGGACGACACCGGGCCGCTCTTCCTGGAGGTCGTCCGCTGGTACCGCCGGGAGGGACCGGGGATCGCGTACCGCAACGAGCGGGTCGGCGCGGTCTGGCAGGAGGCCTACCGCCGGACCGAACCGCGCGGGGCCCGCCCGGCCTGCGAGTACCTTTGGGCTGCGGAACTGAAGTTTCCTTACCACGAGGTGAGTTGATGGCACACCTGGGAGACCCCGGCCGGGCGCCGGAGCCGGCCGCGGTGGTGGCCGGACGGCTGCGGGCCGCACTGGAGGACAGTGCCGTGCCGGGCCGGGCGGAGGCCGAGCGGGCGTACCTGAAGAGCGGGCTGGACCACCTCGGGGTGCCGGTGCCGGCGATGCGGGCGCTGGTCCGGAACACCCTGCGGGCCGCGCCCGGGCTGGACCGGGCCGGGGTGCTGGAGCTCGCCGAGGAGCTGTGGGCACCGCCGGTGCACGAGTCCCGCTCCTGCGCGCTGCTGCTCCTGGAGTACCGCGCCGAACTGCTCCTCCCGGAGGACACCGCCTTTCTGGAGCGCCTGCTGCGGGAGTGCGCGACCTGGGCGCACGTCGACCTGCTCGCGCCCAAGGTGGCCGGCGCACTGCTGCTGCGGGCACCGGAGACGGCGGCGGACTTCCTGCGCTGGAGCCGCGACGCGGAACAGTGGGTGCGGCGCGGCGGGGTGCTCACGTACGTCCTCGCGCTCCGCGACCCGCGCGAATTCCCGCACCACTTCGAGGAGTTCACCGCACTCGCCGATCCGCTGCTGACAGACCCCCGGTTCTTCGTCCGCAAGGCGGTGGGCTGGACGCTGCGCGAGGGGGTCAAACACCACCCCGCCGAGGTCACCGGCTGGCTGGGGCGGCGGCTGGACCGGGTCTCCGGGCTCACCCTGCGCGAGGCGATCCGGCCGGTGGACGAGGCGGCCGCGGGCCGGCTGCTGGCGGCCCACCGCGAGCTGCACGGACGCCGCCCGCGGGGGTGAGGCCGTCGGGCCCCGGGGCGGGTCGGACACCCCATGCCGTTGGGCGCCAAGCGGATCCGCTTCGTGCGAGACCTTGGGGGCCTCGTGAGCGGGGCGGTCGGTCACAGAGGCGGATTCCTCCTATCGTCGGGTGGAGACGATCCGCCTGTCGGCGGCGCGTACGAGAGGTGATGACGGGTGTGGCCACGGGTCAACGGCATGCGTTCGATGGAGCTCGGCACTCCGGACGGGATGCGGGCAGAGCTGAACTCCCTGGTGCTGACCGGGCAGAAGACCGCCACCACCGGCCTGCTGGAGGACTACGCCAAGGAGACCGAGGGCCTGGAACACCTCGGCGAACGGCTGGCGCTGCTGAACGATCAGGGGCAGTCCATCGCCGTCATCGAGATCACCGGCGTGGAGGTGAAGCCCTTCCGTGAGGTGACCTGGGAGCATGCCCGAGCCGAGGGGGAGGGCGATGCCTCGTTGGAGGAGTGGCGCGCCGGGCACCGCCGCTACTGGAATCGCTTGGGCACCCTGGTGGAGGACGACACCCCTGTGGTCTGCCTGGCCTTCCGTCGTGTTGGGGATTGACCGCCTCGGGCCCGGTCGTCGCCGATCGGCAACCAGTCCGCCTCCCCGGCGGGTACGGCACCGAGTCTCCGCGACCCGGCGGGTCTCATCGGGCGTCGGGGCGGCTCAGGCCTCCGGCCCGCCAACCCCAGGCCCGCCGGTTCCCGGCCTGTCCGCGTCCCAGAGGCCCGCGAACATCTCGTCCAGGCGCTCCTCGCCGACCGGCGGCACCGGCAGCGGGTGGGTGGCCTGCGCGCGGAAGCCGTCCAGCAGCAGGGCGAGGTAGCGGCGCCAGAGATCCGGCCGCAGCTCGGTGGTGGCGGGCAGGGCACGGCAGAGCGGTCCGAGCAGGAAGAGCAGGTCCAGCGTGACGACGTCGGCGCGCATGGTGCCCTGCTGCTGCGCCCGGGCGACCAGCGCGCCCACCGTCTCGGCGTTCTGCCGGCTGATCCCGGTCATCGCGGGGACGGCCGGGATGGCCTGGGTGACCAGGTCGTTGATGCCGCGGTCGGCGGCGACCAGCGTGAAGATCCGCTCGAAGTAGTGCTCGATCGCACCCCAGGAGTCCTCGGCTGCCAGGGCCTCCTCCCCCGCGTCGGCGAGCACCGCGGCGACGTCCGCGAACACCTCGCCGATCAGCGCCTCCCGGTTCGGGAAGTGCCGGTACAGCGTCGCGTTTCCGACCCCGGCCTCCTTGGCGATCTGGTCCAGCGGCACGTCGAGACCGTGCCGGGCGAAGAGGTCGCGGGCGGTGGCGAGCAGCAGGTCACGGTTGCGCTGCGCGTCGCGCCGCAGCCGTCCGGGGGTCTGTGCGCTGCCTGGTGCCATGCCAGGACCCTAGCAACCCCGACGGAGGGGCCCGGCGCCCCGGAAGGCAAGCCCGGCGCTGCCCGGTCGGGCGCCGGCCCCGGGGCGTCGAGCGCCCCGGAGCCGGTAACCCGCGATCGACCCGCCGTCAGCGCGCCGCGCGGGGCCGCAGCCAGACCGCCCAGGTGAGCGCCGAACAGAACAGGTACGCCGCCAGGAAGCCCAGGTAGGCGGCGTCACCGTTGTGGCTGGCGAGGAAGGACTGCCGGAAGGCCAGGTTGACCAGCACCCCGCCGAACGCGCCCACCGCGCCGGCGAGGCCGATCAGCGCGGCCGAGCGGCGGCGGGAGTCGGATTCGGCCTCCCCGGGGTCGGCGCCGGCCGCGACGGCCGCCCGGGCGCGGGCCTGGTAGTTGGCCGGGATCATCTTGTAGGTGGAGCCGTTGCCGATGCCGCTGAGCACGAAGAGCGCGATGAAGCCGGAGAGGAAGAGCGGCAGCGAGTGGGCCCGGGAGGCCGCCAGGACGACCGCCGTCCCGGCGCCCATCGCGACGAAGGTCACCAGGGTGACGACGGCGCCGCCCCAGCGGTCGGCCAGTCGGCCGCCGACCGGGCGCAGCAGCGAGCCGAGCAGCGGGCCGAGGAAGGTCAGCGCGGCCGCCTTCACGGGGGTGTCGAATCGGTCGTGGAACTGGACCTGGAGCACCTGGCCGAAGGCGAAGCCGAAGCCGATGAACGAGCCGAAGGTGCCGATGTACAGGGTGGAGACCGCCCAGCCGTACGGGTCGCGGGCCACCTCGCGCAGCGCCCTGGCCTGGCCGCGCGGCGGGGCGGCCAGGTTGTCCATCCGTGCCCAGGCGCCGGCCGCCGCGAGCACGATCAGCGGCAGGTAGAGCAACGGCAGCAGCCTGGGGTGGGCCGCGCCCGCGGTGGCCAGGACGAACAGGCCGAGCAGTTGGACGGCCGGGACGCCCAGGTTGCCGCCGCCCGCGTTGATGCCGAGCGCCCAGCCCTTGAGGCGGTGCGGGTAGAAGGCGTTGATGTTGGCCATCGAGGAGGCGAAGTTGCCGCCGCCGACCCCGGCGACGCAGGCCACGGCGAGCAGGGTGCCGTAGGAGACGCCGGGGGTGAGCACCAGGGCGGCCAGCACGGTGGGGAGGAGCAGCAGCAGGGCGCTGACCACCGTCCAGTTCCGGCCGCCGAACCGCGCCACGGCGAAGGTGTAGGGCAGGCGCAGCAGGGCGCCGAGGGCGGTGGGCAGGGCGGTGAGGGTGAACTTGCCGGCGGTGTCGATGTGGTACTCGGGGCCGAGGAAGAGCACCAGGACCGACCAGAGGCTCCAGACGGAGAAGCCGATGTGCTCGGAGAGCACCGAGTAGACCAGGTTGCGGCGGGCGATCCGGGCTCCGGTCCGCTCCCAGAAGGTGGCGTCCTCCGGGTCCCAGTGGGTGAGCGGGCCGGTGCCGGCTCTGCCGCCGGCGGACTGCGTTTCGACGACGGCGCTCATGCGTCCCCCTCGCTTCGCTCGGCGGGGGCATTCGCCCACACGCACCCCTCAATGACTCGCTCGCTCCGCTCGCTCATGCGTCCCCCTCGCTTCCCTCGGCGGGGGCATTCGCCCACACGCACCCCTCAATGACTCGCTCGCTCCGCTCGCTCATGCGTCCCCCTCGCTTCGCTCGGCGGGGGCATTCGCCCACACGCACCTTTCGACGGTTCGGTTGCTCATGCCGCGTTCTCCGTCCGGGAAGTGGCGCGGGGGTCACTGCTGCGGACCGGCCAGAGCCGCAGGACGGCGGGGCTGCCGTCGGGGGCGGTGTCCTCGTCCAGGCAGCGGCCGTCGGTGAGGTCGAAGACCTGCTTGTACATCGGCGAGGCCAGGGTGGGCCGGTCGCCGCGGCTGCCGAGCAGGCCGCGGGAGAGGACGTGCGCGCCGCTGAACGGGTCGCGGTTGTCGACGGCGTGCAGGGTGCCGGTGCGGTCGCGGAAGACGGCCACCTGGGCGCCGTCGAGCAACACGGCCACGCCGCGTCCGGGTTGCAGGTCGTCGAGGGTGCAAACGGGCTGCCAGCGGGTGCCGTCGTGGATCTCCACGGTCATGGGGTGAGCACCTCCAGTCGGGGACCGGCCACCAGGACCGGGGTGGGAGTGAGTGTGGGGGTGGTGAGGATGCGCCCGTCCTCGCCGGGGCGGGCGGGTCGGATCTGGCCGCGTTCGGGGACGAACGTGACGGCTGGGTCGGGGGTGCCGGGGGCGTTGACGAAGGAGGAGAAGCGCCGCAGCCGGTCGGGGTCGGCCAGGGTGGCGGCCCATTCGTCCTGGTAGCCAGCGATGTGACTGGCCATCAGCTGGTCCAGTTCGGCGGCGATGCCGAGCGAGTCGTCGATCACCACGGCGCGCAGGTGGTCCAGGCCGCCCTCCAGCCGGTCCAGCCAGACCGAAGTGCGCTCCAGACGGTCGGCGGTGCGGATGTAGAACATCAGGTAGCGGTCGATGGTGCGGATCAGCGTCTCGCGGTCCAGGTCGGCTGCCAGTAGGTCGGCGTGACGTGGCGTCATGCCGCCGTTGCCGCCGACGTAGAGGTTCCAGCCGGCCGAGGTGGCGATGATGCCGAAGTCCTTGCTCTGCGCCTCCGCGCACTCGCGGGCGCAGCCGGAGACGGCGGACTTGAGCTTGTGCGGGGAGCGCAACCCCCGGTAGCGGAGCTCCAGTTCGATCGCGAGGGCGGTGGAGTCCTGGACGCCGTACCGGCACCAGGCCTCGCCGACGCAGGACTTCACGGTGCGCAGCGCCTTGCCGTAGGCGTGTCCGGACTCGAAGCCGGCGTCAACCAGCCTGCTCCAGATGCCGGGGAGCTGGTCGACGCCGGCGCCGAAGAGGTCGATCCGCTGGCCGCCGGTGATCTTGGTGTAGAGGCCGTAGTCGCGGGCGATCTCACCGATGGTGATCAGGCCCTCGGGGGTGATCTCGCCGCCGGGCACCCGCGGCACGACCGAATAAGAGCCGTTGCGCTGGAGGTTGGCGAGGAAGTGGTCGTTGGAGTCCTGGAGCGCGGCCTGTTCGCCGTCCAGGATGTGGCCGCCGCCGAGGCTGGCCAGGATCGAGGCGACGGTCGGCTTGCAGACCTCACAGCCTTCGCCGCTGCCGTACCGGTCGAGGAGTTCGGAGAAGCCGGCGATGCCGGTGACCCTGACGATCTCGTACAATTCGGCGCGGCTCTGCGGGAAGTGCTCGCAGAGGCCGGTCTGGGTGGCGACGCCGGTGGCCGCCAGCTCCTCGTTGACGACGGTGGTGAGCTGCTTGACGCAGCTGCCGCAGCCGGTGCCGGCCCGGGTGCACTTCTTGACCGCGGCGACGCTCTCGCAGCCCTGCTCGTGAACGGCCGCGCGGACGGCGCCCTGGGTGACGTTGTGGCAGGAGCAGAGCACCGCCTCGTCGGGGAGCGCTATCGGGCCCGCGGCGGCGAACCCGGCGGGCAGCACCAGCTGTTCGGGCGCCGTGGTGAGCGGCTTGCCGGCCACCGCGAGCGGCCGCAGGGTGCCGTAGGCCTCGGTGTCGCCGACCAGGACACCGCCGAGAAGTGCGCCGTCGGCGCCGATCACGAGCTTGCGGTAGACGCCGAGCCGGCTGTCGCTGTACAGCACGTCGAGGGCGCCTTCGGCGCTGCCGTGCGGGTCGCCGAAGCTGGCCACGTCGACGCCGAGCAGCTTGAGCTTGGTGGAGGTGTCGGCGCCGGTGAAGCCGGGGCCGGGGTTGCCGGCCAGCGCGCGGGCGGCGGTCTCGGCCATCTGGTAGCCGGGCGCCACCAGGCCGTAGACCCGGCCGTCCACGGTCTGGGCGCACTCGCCGATGGCCAGTACGTCCGGGTCGGCGGTGCGGCAGTGCTCGTCCACCACGATGCCGCCGCGCGGGCCGACGGGCAGGTCGCAGTCGCGGGCCAGCTGGTCGCGCGGGCGGACGCCGGCCGAGAACACCACCAGGTCGGCGGCGAGTTCACGGCCGTCGGAGAGGGCGAGCGCGCGGACCCGGCCGTCGGCGGCGGTCTCGACGGCGTTGGCGCCGGCGCCGGTGTGGACGGTGACGCCGAGGTCCTCGATCTTGCGCCGGAGCAGTTCGCCGCCGCCGTCGTCGACCTGGACGGCCATCAGGCGGGGCGCGAACTCGACCACGTGGGTGGCCACGCCCATGGCCCGCAGGGCGCCCGCGGCCTCCAGGCCGAGCAGGCCGCCGCCGACCACCACGCCGGTCCTGGCGTGCTCGGCGTCGGCGCGGATCGCGTCGAGGTCCTCGATGGTGCGGTAGACGTGGCAGCCGGCCGCGTCCTTGCCGGGGACGGGGGGCACGAACGGGAGGGAGCCGGTGGCCAGCACCAGGGCGTCGTACCGGACCTCCCGGCCGGACCGGGTGGTCACGGTGCGGGCCGCGCGGTCCACGGCGGTGACCGGGTCGCCGAGGCGCAGGTCGATGCCGTGCTCGGCGAGGAAGCCGGGCGGGCAGAGCGCGAGGTCCTCGGGTGTCCGACCGTCGAACAGCGCGCTGAGGTGGACGCGGTCGTACGCGGGGCGCGGCTCCTCGGCGAGCACGGTGACCCGCCAGCGTCCGGCGCCGGGCTGCTCGGTCCAGGCCTCCAGGAAGCGCTGGCCTACCATGCCGTGGCCGACGAGGACGAGGTCCCGTGGTCGGTCGGGCGTGTGGGATGTCATCGCGGTACTCCTCGGGGTCGTGCGGGCGTGCGGGTGGGGAGTTGAGGGGGGTGGGTGTGCGGGTGAGCAGGAGGTGCTCAGGTGAGCAGGTGGAAGGGCTGGGTGCTCAGGTGAGCAGGTGGAAGGGCTGGGTGCTCAGGTGAGCAGGTGGAAGGGGTGGGTGCTCAGGTGAGCAGGTGGAGGGGGTGGCCGGTGAGCGGGTCGTCGCGCTGCCAGGCCTCGGCCAGGCCGTCGACGCCGGACAGGTCGCCGAGCAGGATCGCGCCGACCAGCCGGTCGCCGCGCAGGACGAGCTTCTTGTAGCTGCCCCGGGTCGCGTCGGTGAGCCGCAGCACGTCCAGGCCCGGGTCGAGGGTCTCGTCCACGTCGCCGAAGGCCGCGTACTCCAGGCCGCCGGTGCTGAGCCGGGCCGGCGGCCGGGAGCCCGTGTAGCGGGCGTCCGGGTCGGCGCCGGAGAGGTGGAGCGCCAGCACGTCGGCCTGGTCCCAGGCGGGGAGCGCCAGGCCGTGGACGGTCTCGCGGTGTTCGGCGCAGTCTCCGATCGCGTACACGCCGGGTACGGCGGTGGCGAGCCGGTCGTCCACCAGGACTCCGGTGGCGACCGGGACGCCGGCGGCGTGCGCGAGCGCGGTCCGCGGCCGGGTGCCGCAGGCGAGCACCACCAGGTCGCACTCCAGGAGGTACCCGCTCGCCAGCTCGACGCCGGTGACGCGCTCCTCGCCCCGCAGGGCGCGGGCGCGGTTGCCGGTGTAGGTCTCGACCCCGAGCGCACGCAGTCCGGCCCGGAGCACCGATCCGGCCTCGGCATCGAGTTGACGTTCGATCAGATAGGGCCCCTGGTGGACGACTTCGACCGGGACGCCGAGGACGGCCAGCGCCCGGGCGGCGCTCACGCCGAGCACCCCGCCGCCGATCACCACCGCCCGGCGGGCGACGACGGCGTCCTCGGCCAGCCGGGCGCAGTCGTCCAGGCTGCGCAGGGTGTGGACGCCCTCGGTGAGGCCGCGGCCGTCCGCGCGGCGCAGGCCGCGAATGGGCGGCAGCACCGGGTTGGAGCCGGTGGCGAGCACCAGGTCGTCCCACGGTTCCACGGCGCCGTCGGCGAGGCCGAGCGTGCGGGCCGCGGTGTCGAGCGCCACCACCTCGCAGCCGGGGCGCGGTTCGGCCCCGCCCAGCGGCAGCGCGATCGCCTCGGCGTCGTAGCGGCCGGTGAGCACGTCGGCGAGCAGCACCCGGTTGTAGGGGGCGCGGGCCTCGGCGCCGTAGACGGTGACCCTGCCGGTGCCGCCCAGCGCGGTGTGGCGCTCGGCGAAGCGGGCCGCGGCCATGCCGCCGCCGACCACCGCGATCCTGCGGTCCTTCGCGGTCCTCATGACGCCACCTCCCCGGCCCGTTCGACCCGGACCGCGCAGAGCTTGAACTCCGGCATCCGGGAGACCGGGTCGAGCGCCGGGTTGGTGAGGGTGTTGGCCCGCCCGGCACCCGGCCAGTGGAACGGCATGAAGACGGTGTCCGGCCGGATGGTGTCGGTGACGCGGGCCGGCGCCACCGCCCGGCCGCGCCGGCTGACCACCGTGACCAGCTCGCCCTCCGTGACGGCGAGGCGGGCGGCCAGCCGCGGGTGCAGCTCCACGAAGGGGCCCGGCGCGGCGGCGTTCAGCTCCGGCACCCGCCGGGTCTGCGCGCCGCTCTGGTACTGGGCGAGCACCCGGCCGGTGGTCAGGTACAGCGGGTAGTCGCTGTCCGGCTCCTCCGCCGCCGGGCGGTGGGTGACGCCGGCGAACCGGGCGCGGCCGTCGGGGGTGGCGAACCGGTCGAGGAAGAGCCGCGGCGTGCCCGGGTGAGCCTCGTCCGGACAGGGCCAGAAGACGCCGCCCTGCGCCGCGATCCTCCCGTAGCTGATGCCCGCGTAGTCGGCGTCCCCGCCGGCCGACGCGCGGCGCAGCTCCTCGAAGACCGGCTCGGCCTCGGCCGCGAAGCCGTCCACCACGCCGAGGCGGGCGGCGAGTTCGCGCATGACCCAGAGCTCGCCGCGTACGCCCTCGGGCGGGTCCAGCGCACGGCGGCGGAGGATGACCCGGCCCTCCAGGTTGGTGGTGGTGCCGTCCTCCTCGGCCCACTGGGTGACCGGGAGCACCACGTCCGCCAGCCGGGCGGTCTCGGAGAGCACCGGGTCGGCGACGACCAGCAGGTCCAGGGTGCGCAGCCGGGCCGTGACGTGGGCGGCGTTCGGCGCGGAGACCACCGGGTTGGAGCCCATCAGCAGCAGCGCCCGGGCGCCGCCGGGCCGCCCGAGCCCGTCCAGCAGCTCGTACGCGGAGCGGCCCGCGCCGGGCAGCGCCGCCGGGTCCACGCCCCAGACGCCGGCCACGTGGGCCCGGGCCGCCGGATCCTCGATCGAGCGGTAGCCGGGTAGCTGGTCGGCCTTCTGGCCGTGCTCGCGAGCGCCCTGGCCGTTGCCCTGGCCGGTCAGGCAGCCGTAGCCGGAGCGGGGCCGGCCGGCCTTGCCGGTGGCCAGGCAGAGGTCGATCCAGGCGCCGACGGTGTCCGTCCCCTTGCTCTGCTGCTCCGGGCCGCGGGCGGTCAGCACCATGCCGGTCGCCGCCCTGCCGAACAGCTCGGCGGCGGTGCGCAGTTGCGCCACCGGGACGCCGGTGAGCCGCTCCACCCGGTCCGGCCAGAGCGCCATCGCGGCGGCCCGCGCCCGGTCGAAGCCGGTGGTGCGGGCGGCGACGAACTCCTCGTCGACCCGGCCGTCCGCGATCACCAGGTGGAGCAGGCCGAGCGCCAGCGCGAGGTCCCCGCCGGGCCGGGGCTGGAGGTGCAGGTCCGCCTCGGCCGCCGTCCGGGTACGGCGCGGGTCGACCACGATCAACGTGCCGCCGTTCTCCCGGAGTTCGCGGAAGTAACGGAGCGCCGGCGGCATCGTCTCGGCCGGGTTGCCGCCGACCAGGATCAGGCAGTCGGTGTGCGGGATGTCCTCCAGCGGGAACGGCAGTCCGCGGTCCAGTCCGAACGCCCTGCGGTGCGCGGCCGCCGCCGAGGACATGCAGAACCGGCCGTTGTAGTCGATGTTGGCGGTGCGCAGCACGACCCGGGCGAACTTGCCCAGCTGGTAGGCCTTCTCGTTGGTCAGCCCGCCGCCGCCGAACACCCCGACGGCGTCCGCCCCGTGGCGCTCGCGGACCGCGGCCAGGCCCTCGGCCACGCGGTCCAGCGCCTCCGCCCAGCCCGCCGAGCGCAGCGGCCCGCCCGGCCGGTCGCGCAGCAGCGGCCCGGTCAGCCGGACGTCCCGCGCCAGCAGGGCGGGCGCCGAACGGCCCTTGCCGCAGAGCGCGCCACGGTTGACGGGGAAGTCCGGCCGCTCCAGCACCTCGGCCCGGGCCGCACCCACCTGAGGTCCGGTGCGCAGCCGCATGCCGCACTGCAGCGAGCAGTACGGGCAGTGGGTGTCGGTGGTCGTCGTCATGGCGACGAATCTGACCGGTGATCGTTTCGCCGCCGGGTCCCCCGTGTTGCGCGCGCGGTACGCCTCGCTCACGCCCTCGCCGGACCGGGGTGCGCGGCCGGACATCAGTCGTAACCGGACGGGCGGATTCGCTAACGCGCAGGTGACGGGCGGGCAATCCCCGCGTAACGCGGCCACCGCACCCTTGCGGCCATGGCACCCTCCCCCACACCCGCCGGTCCGCGTCCCCCCGCACAGCCGGGCCCCCTCACCGGCTTCAGCATCGGGGTCACCGCCGCGCGCCGCCGCGACGAACTGGTCGCCCTGCTCACCCGGCGCGGCGCCCAGGTGGTCGAGGCGCCGGTCCTGCGGATCACCCCGCTCGCCGACGACCTGGCCCTGCGTCAGGCCACCGAACGCTGTCTCGCGGCGCCGCTCGACTACGTGGTCGCCACCACCGGCGTCGGCTGGCGCGGCTGGAT
Organism: Kitasatospora sp. NPDC022785; assembly: GCF_055561295.1. NCBI lineage: Bacteria > Bacillati > Actinomycetota > Actinomycetes > Kitasatosporales > Streptomycetaceae > Kitasatospora > Kitasatospora sp. NPDC022785. The sequence goes on from NZ_JBVHHB010000011.1 coordinate 121,057, forward strand.
GAGCGCCGCCGAGGGCTGGGGCCGGGGCGCCGCCCTCGCCGACGCCTGCCGGGACGCGGTGGTGCTCAGCCGCGGCCCCAAGGCCACCGGTGCGGTCCGGGCCAGCGGCCTCGGCGAGGGCTTCTCGCCCGACTCCGAGGCCACCGACGAGCTGCTCACCTGGCTGCTGGCCCGCCCGCTGGCCGGCCGCCGGATCGCCGTCCAGGAGCACGGCATCCGGCTGGACGCCTTCGCGGCCGCCCTGCGCGAGCGCGGCGCCGAGGTGATCTCCGTCCCCGTCTACCGCTGGGAGCCGCCGGACGACCCGGCACCGGTGCGGCGGCTGGTCGAGCAGACCGTCCGGCGCCAGGTCCACGCGCTCACCTTCACCAGCGCCCCGGCGGTCACCGCGTTCGTGGAGACCGCCACCGCCGAGGGCCTGCGCGGACCCCTGCTGGACGCGCTGCGCGGGGACGTCCTGCCGGTCTGCGTCGGCGCGCTCTGCGCCCGGCCGTTCGCCGAACTCGGCCTGCCCGTGGTCTTCCCCGAACGCGGCCGGCTCGGCTCGCTGGTCCGCCTGCTCGCCGAGGCGCTGCCCGGGAGGGGCCGACAGGAGGTGGCCCTCGCCGGGCGGGTGCTGACCCTCCAGGGAAACGCCGTACTGGTCGACGGCCGGAGCCACTGGCTCAGCCCGCGCGGCGCCGCCGTACTGCGCGCCCTCGCCGAGCGGCCGGGCCGTGTACTCAGCCGCGCCGAACTGCTCCGCACCGCCTGGGCCGACGCCACGGCGGACGAGCACGCCGTCGAGGCGGCGGTCGGGCGGCTGCGGGCGGCGCTCGGACCGCACGGCGGGCTGATCCGGACGGTGCCCAAGCGCGGATACCGCCTGGCGGCGGGCTGATGGGCGCCGGCGTGCGGCCGGGGCCGGGGCCGGGGGCGCCTCCGGGCGCAGGCCCGGGGCGGGGTGACCGCCCGGCGCTGCTCGCCGTCGCACACGGCAGCCCCGACCCGGCCGGGGTCGCCACGACCAGGGCGCTGCTGGAACGGGTGCGCGCACAGCGGCCCGGACTGGACGTCCGCTGCTGCTTCCTGGACCTCGCCACGCCCTCGCTCCCCCAGGCGCTGGCCCGGCTCCGCGACGACCGGCCGGCCGTCCTCGTGCCGCTGCTGCTCGGCACCGGCTACCACCTGCGGGTCGACATCCCCGGCGCGCTGACCGCCGCCCGGCCGCCGCACGTCCGGCTCGCCCCCGCGCTGGGCCCCGACCCGCTGCTGGCCGCCGTGCTCGCCGACCGGCTCGCCGAGAGCGGGCGGCCCGCGGGCGCCGGCCCGGTGGTGCTCGCCGCGGCCGGCTCCTCCGACCCGGCGGCCGTCACCGACACCCGCCGGATGGCCCGCCTGCTCGCCGCGCGCCTCGCCGACGGCCGGCCCGTCGTCCCCGCCTACCTGTCCGCCGCCCGCCCGACGCCACGCGAGGCCGTCGAGGCCCTGCACGCCGAGGGCCACCAGCACGTCGCCGTCGCCACCCATCTCCTCGGCCCCGGCTTCTTCGCCGACCGCGCCGCCGGCACCGCCGCCCGCTGGACCAGTGCCCCGCTCGGCGCCCACGACGCCCTCGCCCGCCTGGTCGCCGCCCGCTACGACCGCGCATGCCTCGACCTGGCACGCGACGACCCGGCGTACGGCGACCGGGCATGCGAGGACCGGACGTACGGCGACGCGGCCCGGCGGCGGCCGGAGCCGGCGATCGCCCGCGGCTGAGGCCGGGGCCGCGCGATCGGGCCGGTCCCTCGGGGCGTGCCGAAGGCCCGCGGGGCTGCGACGGGATGCCGGCTCCCCGACGCTGTCGGCCTGCTCACATCCGCACGTCGGACCGGGACGGGCCCGCCGCCGCTGCGTAGGGTGGATCTTGTCGGTGCGGGTGGCGCTCGGGTGACGGGGTGGACGTTGGGTACGGGAACTTCTCTGACGGCTCGTCAACTACTCGGCCTGCTGGTCGATTCGGGCACCTTCCGGAGCTGGGACGAGCCGCTCGGCCCGGAGCCCGCCGAGGCCGGCTACCGGGCCGCGCTGGCCCGGGCGCGGGAGCGGACCGGCACGGACGAGGCGGTCGTCACCGGAGCCGGACTGATCGGCGGCCGGGCGGTGGCGCTGGTGGCCTCCGAGTTCGGGTTCCTCGGCGGGTCGATCGGGGTGGCCACGGCCGAGCGGATCACCCGGGCCGTGGAGCGGGCGACCGCCGAACGGCTGCCGCTGGTCGCCCTGCCGGTCTCGGGCGGGACGCGGATGCAGGAGGGTTCGGCGGCCTTCCTCTGCATGCTCCGGATCACCGCCGCCGTCCAGGCCCACCGCGCGGCCGGCCTCCCCTACCTCACCTACCTGCGCAACCCCACCATGGGCGGCGTGTTCGCCTCCTGGGGAACGCTCGGGCAGCTGGTCTTCGCCGAACCGGACGCCCGGCTGGGGTTCCTCGGACCCCGGGTGTACGAGGAACTGCGCGGCGTGGAGCTGCCCGCCGACGTGCAGCGCGCCGAGACACTGGCCGGGCGCGGCCTGGTGGACGCGGTGGTCCCAGCGGAGGACCTGCGCGAGGTCCTGCGGCGCTCACTGGCCGTGCTCACCCTCGAACCGACGCCCGCGCCCGGCGACGCCCGGACGGACGGCCGGACGGACGCCCGGCCCACCGGGCCCGCGGCCCGCCCCGACGCCTGGGAGTCCGTGCGCAGCACCCGCCGGCCCGACCGGCCGGGCGCGCGTGAGCTGCTGCGCCGCACCGCCGAGGAGCTGGTCCTGCTGGACGCCCCCGGCGGCCGGGACGGCGCGCTGGTGCGCGCGCTCGCCGTGCTGCACGGCCGGCCCGCGCTGGTGATCGGGCAGCAGCGGCAGGAGCCGGGCCGGGAACGCCCGTTCACCGCCGCCGACCTGCGCGCCGTCCGCCGCAGCGCCCGCCTCGCCGAACAGCTCGGGCTGCCGCTGGTCACGGTGGTCGACACGGCCGGCGCCGAACTCTCCGCCCAGGCCGAGCTGGACGGCATCGCCATCGAGATCGCGCACTGCCTCACCACCCTGCTCGCCCTGCGCACACCCGTCCTCGCGGTGCTGCTCGGCCAGGGTTCGGGCGGCGGCGCGCTCGCCCTGCTGCCCGCCGACCGGGTGCTCGCCGCCGAACGTGCCTGGCTCGCCCCGCTGCCGCCCGAGGGCGCCTCGGCGATCGTCCACCGCGACGGCGCGCACGCGCCCGAACTGGCCCGCTCGCAGGGCATCGGCGCCTACGACCTGGCGGACGTCGGCCTGGTCGACACCGTCGTGCCCGAGCGGCCGGACGCCGCCGAGGAGCCGGCCGCCTTCTGCGACCGGCTAGGGCAGGCGATCGGCGCCGCGCTCGGCGCCCTCACCGCCACCCCGGAGCCGCAGCGCCTCGCCGCCCGCGCCGCCCGGCACCGCCGGCTGGGGGACGTCCTGGGCTGACGAGTCCCCCGGGCGGGGTCGGGGCGGGCCGGCGCGACTCAGCGCCGCCGCGAGGACGCGGTCAGGCAGGCTGCCACAGCTCGACCCGGTTGCCCTCGGGATCGGTGACCCAGCCGAATCGACCGACCCCCTCCATGTCCTGCGTCCCTTCGGCGACGTCCGCTCCCTTGGCGCGCAGTTGCGCGAGCATCGCGTCCAGGTCGCGGACGCGGAAGTTGAGCATGGTCTGCTGGGAGCGGGGGCCGAAGTAGTCGGTCCCGGACTCGAACGTCGCGAAGACCGTCGGCCCGGCTCCCTGACGCCACAGGCCGTGCTCATCGGCGTCCAGGCCCAGGCAGTCGCGGTACCACGCATTCAGGGACACCGGGTCGGCGGCCCGCAGGAAGTACCCACCGATTCCAAGCACATGTTCCATGCCGCCATCCTGCCAGGACGGCGGCCGGGCGGGCCGGCACCACACCACCGCCCGCATCCGCCCCCGCCCGGCCACGCCGGACTCGTCAGGGAGTGTGCCCCGCCGGGGCCGGCGCGGCGGTGAGGGAGGCGGCCAGCCGGTCGAGGGCGGCGGCCTCCGGGGTGCCCTCCCCGGCGCTGAACACGTGCACCACCAGGCCCGTCTCGCCGGGCGCGGCCGGAACGTGCAGCGTCTCGAAGTCCAGGGTCAGCGGCCCGGTCACCGGGTGGCGCAGCCGCTTGCGCCCGGCCGAGCACATCACGACCTCGCCGGTGGCCCAGATCCGCCGGAAGTCCGCACTGTGGGTCGACAGTTCGGTGATCAGCGCGGCCAGCTCCAGGTCGTCCGGGTAGCGGCCCGCGGCGACCCTCAGCTGACCGACGGCCTCGCGGGCCCGGTCCTCCCAGTCGGGGTGGACGTCGCGGGAGGCCGGGTCGAGGAAGAGGAAGCCGGCGTTGTTCCGGCCGCGGCGGGGCGGGTCGGCGAGGCCGCCGATCAGCTCCGCACCCAGGCTGTTCCACGCCACCACGTCCAGGCGGTGGTCGGTCGCGAAGGCGGGGAAGGGGGCCATGGTGTCCAGGAGCCGCTGCAACAGCGGGCTGGCCGTCACCCGGGGCGCGGTGCCGCGCCTGGCCCCGGCCAGGGTGGCGAGGTGCCCGCGCTCCGCCGCGTCGAGGCCGAGCGCCCGGGCGAGTGCGTCGAGCACCTCGGGGGACGGCTGGGTGGCCCGGCCCTGTTCGAGGCGCACGTAGTAGTCGACGCTGATCCCGGCCAGCTGGGCCAGCTCCTCGCGCCGCAGCCCGCGCACCCGCCGGTGGCGGCCCCCGGCGAGCCCGACGTTCTCCGGCGCGACACGGCCGCGGCGGGCGCGCAGGAAGCCGCCCAGCGCGCGCCGGGCGTCGCCCACCCCGTCGATCCCCTCGGCCCCGTCGATTGTGCTGCCGCCGTCCGCGCGGCCGGTCCCGTCCCTCTTGTCCGTCACAGCTGTGCGCTCGATGCGGTCCACCCCGTTCATACGGTCAAGTATGGGTGGCCCTCGCAGTACCAGGACCACCGGTCCGACGGTCGAACAGGGTTCTGGCCGGCCGGCGGCGCCCGGGAGAGTGTGGTCCGCATGACCGATGCCACGCCGCAGCCGCGGAAGAAGATCCTTGTCGTCAGCGCCCACCCGGAGCCCCGTTCGCTCAACGCCTCCCTCACCGCCTTCGCCGTCGAGCACCTGCGCGCGGCCGGGCACGAGGTGCAGGTGTCCGACCTCTACGCGATGAAGTGGAAGGCCGCGGTGGACGCCGACGACTTCCCGCAGCACGCGGCGGACGGGCGGCTCGCGGTGATGGCCGCCTCGGAGCGGGCCACGCTGGCGGGGCGGCTGGCACCGGAGATCGCGGCGGAGCAGGAGAAGGTGCTCTGGTCGGACGCGGTGATCCTGCAGTTCCCGATGTGGTGGTTCTCGGCTCCCGCGATCATGAAGGGCTGGATCGACCGGGTGTTCACCGCCGGCTTCGGCTACGGCCCGGCCGTTCCGCCGCCCTACAGCGAGGGCGCACTGGCGGGGCGGCGGGCGCTGGTGTCGGCGACGATGGGCGCCCGCGAGTCGGCCTTCTCGGACCGGGGGATCCACGGGCGCCTGGCCGACGTCCTGTACCCGCTCCAGCACGGCCTGTTCTGGTTCGCCGGGGTGGCACCGCTGGAGCCGTTCGGGGTGTTCGAGTCGAACGACCTGCCCGAGGAACGGTTCGCGCAGGCGCGTCGCGCGTACGCGCGGCGGCTCGACGGCCTCTTCACCGACGAGCCGGTCCCGTTCCGCACGCTCGTCGGCGGCGACTACGACCACGACATGCGGCTGCTGCCCGGGGTGGAGGAGGCGGGGGCGAGTGGGCTGGACCTGCACGTCCGCCCGCGGGGCTGAGCCGGGGGCCGCGGCCCCGCTGGGGTGTGGCGCCGCTCTCAGATCGTCTGTACACGCAGTGGCGCCGGCCGTCCGGTGGGTGACGGCCCCGGGTGGGCGGTCGGTGAGTGCGCTCACACGCGATTGGCCGCCACGACGACCGGTAGTGGTCGGCGGGCGGCAGTCCGGGCGGACGCTCTTCGGGCGCATCCGCCGACGTCAACGGGCACCTCGGCGGCCGCCGTGGCGGGCCCTTCGAATCCACGGCGCAGCCCCGCACTACGACGACGCATCGTAAACAGGGGGTCTTGGCGACGGCCGATCCGGTCTGGCAACAATGGCTCAGTCGTCAGCCGCCCCGGCACCTGTCCCGCCGGGGAACGGCTAGCTGCCGAGTCACGCCCCGCGACCGTATCGGCCCCTGTCCGGCCATTGGTCGAGGCGGGGCGTGACACCGGCCCAACCTGATTGAGGTCCTGTTCTTCATGCCCGCTTTCAAGCTCCGTATGCGCACTTCCGCTGCTCTTCTTGCCGGCGCCGCCGGTGTGACCGCCCTGGGTGCCGGTCTGATGCCCGCCACCGCCTCGGCCGCGACCGCCTCCCCGCAGGCCATCGCCGCCCAGATCGTGCCGGCCAACCAGCTCTCCTCGTTCAGCCAGATCATCTCCCACGAGTCCAGCTGGAACGTGACCGCGACCAACCCGAGCTCGGGCGCGTACGGCCTGGCCCAGGCGCTGCCGGGCTCCAAGATGGCCTCGGCCGGCGCGGACTGGAAGACCAACCCGAAGACCCAGATCAAGTGGGCGCTGGACTACATGAACACCCGCTACGGCAGCCCGAACGCCGCCTGGTCGTTCTGGCAGACCCACCACTGGTACTAAGCCGCTCCACTCCGGCAGAAGCCGGACCGTCGAGCCGCCGAGTCACCGAGTCTCCGAGCCACCGCGCAGGCGAGCAGCTGAGCCGCTGAGCCGCTGGGGCTCCGACGCCCGCCGTCAGACCGCTGTCCCCCCTCACCCCGGGGATCGGACAGGGAGATCCGGGGTGACCGAGAGGGCCCGTGCACGCGTGATCCGCGTGCACGGGCCCTCTCGCCCGTTCCCGGGCCGGGCGCCCAGCCCGCCGGTCACCGCGCCGACGCCGGCGGCCGTCCTCCGGCTCGTCCCACCGCCGGCGGCCGTTCACCGGCTCCTCCCACCCCGGCGGCCGGGCAGCGGGAGCCGACGGCCCGTCAGCCGAGCGTCAGCCCTCGTCCAGGCCGAGCAGCGCGCGCGTGCGGCGGTACTTGGCCGCCAGCCGCTCGGCCGTCGCGGGGTCGAGACTGGCCAGCCGGACCGGGTCGGCGTTGTGCGCGAGGTCGGCCTGCTTGACCAACAGGGCGCCGGGGGTGGCCAGAATGCGAGCGGTGTACTCCTCGAGCGGCTCGCCCGGGCGTTTGGTGAGGGCGTCGACGATCACCTTGGTGGTGTCCGGGAGCGCGGCCGCCGCCAGCCAGTCCCGGGTGAGCGCGTCGTCCTCGATCGCGTCGTGCAGCCAGCCTGCCGCGATCTGCTCCGCGCTGCCGCCGCGGTCCGCCACGCCGTGGGCGACCGCGGCGAGGTGCTCGGCATAGGGGTGGCCGTTCTTGTCGACCTGCCCCTCGTGCGCGCGCCGTGCGATCGTCTCCACCTCAGCCAGGCTCAGATAGTCCACCAGGTCATCGTAGGCCTCCGGGCATCTGGTTGACTGCGGCGGTGCCGGGCGACCCCCGGCCGCGCCCACGCACCGCCCACGGGCGGCCGACACGCGTGTCGCCACCGCGCCACGCCGCCAGGCCGCCAGGCCGCCACGTCGCCGTCCCGACCCGGCGACCCGAGCCCTCCGAGGAACCATGCCCAGCCTGCATCCGTTGCTCTCCGGCTTCGCCCCGATCTGGGCCCTCACCGGGGTCGGCTACCTGGTCGGCCGCAGCGGCCTGCTCGGGCCGCACGCGGACACGGTGCTGAACCGGTTCGTCTTCCATGTGGCCATGCCTGCCGCGCTCTTCCTGATGATCGCGCGCGAGCCGCTGGACCGGTTCGCCAACCCCTCGATGCTCGCCTTCGCCGCCGGAACGGTGGTCGCGACGGGGCTCGGACTGCTGGCCGCGCACCGGCTGTTCGGCCGGGAGCTCCCCGAGCGGGCGATCGGCGGCATGGCGGCCGGCTACGTCAACTCGGCCAACCTCGGCATCCCCGTCGCCGTGCAGGTGCTCGGCGACGCGTCCTTCGTCGCACCGGTGGTGCTGTTCCAGATCCTGCTGGTCACGCCGGCCGTGCTGACCGTGCTGGACAACGGGCGCGCCGGCCGTCGCGCGCTGCGCACGCTCCCGCTGCGCAACCCGATCCTGCTGGCGGTCGCCGCCGGCGCCGTGGTCTCCGCCGTGACCTCCGCGACGGGGTGGCACCTGCCGGACGAACTCAACCGTTCCTGCACGCTGCTCGGTGGCGCCGGCGTGCCGACCGCGCTGGTGGCGCTCGGTATGTCGCTGCACCACCGCCCGGCGGCCTCCGGCACGGCCCGGTACGCGGAGGTCGGGGTGGCCGTCGCGGTCAAGACGCTGATACAGCCGCTGGCCGCGTTCGCCGTCGGCGCGTTCATCCTCCACCTGCCGCCCCACCAACTGCTCACCGTCGTACTGTTCTCCGCCCTGCCGACGGCGCAGAACGTCTTCACCTACGCCCGCGAGTACGGGAAGGGCACCGCGCTGGCCCGGGACTCGGTGCTCTGGTCCACCCTCGTCTCGATGGCGACGCTCTCGGCCGTCAGCTGGGCACTCGGGCCGGCCTGAGGCGCCCCCGCGCCGGCCGGGTCCGCCTCCACCGTCGCGTCGGCCCGGTCACTCCTCGTCGCGGGCCGCGGCGACCACCTCCGTCATGGCCAGCAGGAACCGCCGGGCCGTCGCCAGCTCCGCCTCGTCGAACCGGCCCATCGCGGCCACCAGATCGGCGATCAGACGCCCGAAGAACGCCTGCCCCAGCTCCATCGCCCGATCCTCCAACAGCAGTTGGACCTTGCGGCGGTCCCCCGGATCGCGCTCGCGGCGGATCAGGCCGAGCCGCTCCAGCCGGTCGATCAGGCCGGTGGTGCCCGCCGAGTTGAGCCGCATCGCCTCGCCGAGCCGCCCGGGGGTCACCACCGTGCCGGCCCGGGCGGCGTCCAGCAGGTGGATCAGTGCCCGCAGGTCGGTCGGGTGCAGGCCGTTGCGTCCGGCGAACTCGGCGCCGAACAGGTCGAGTTCGACGGTCAGCCCGCGCAGCAGATGGACCAGCTGCATCGGTTCCTCGGTTCTGTCCACCCTGTCGTCCTTCCCCGGGCACATCCGTGCGACTATTCTCTCGCTCAGCGAGATTATTGTTCAGCGAGTAAGTTCGCCGTCCACCGGAGGGCATGATGTCAGCACGCTCCGCCAGAACGTCCGACGCCACCGGCACCGCCGCTCCCCCGGAGGCCGGACTCGACGCCTTCTTCGCCGCCTACGACGCAGCCCTGGCCCGCTGGCCCGTCCCCGTCGAGGCCCTCACCGTCCGCACCCCGCACGGCACCACCCGGGTCAACGCCTGCGGCCCCCGCGACGGCCGCCCGCTGGTGCTGCTCCACGGCGGCGGCGCCACCTCCACCGGCTGGCTCGCCAACGTCGGCCCGCTCGCCGCCGCCGGCCACCGCGTCCTCGCCGTCGACCTCATCGGCGACCCCGGCCGCAGCACCCTCGACGGCCCGCCGCTCGCCGGTGTGCCCGGCCTGCTGGGCTGGCTGGACGCCGTCCTCGACGGCCTCGCCGTCCCCCGGGCCGACCTCTGCGGCCACTCGTACGGCGGCTGGATCGCGCTGGAGTACGCGTTGCACGCCCCGGCCCGCATCCGCCGGCTCGCACTGCTGGACCCCACCCAGTGCTTCACCGGTTTCCGCCCCGGCTACCTGTTCCGCGTCCTCCCCCTCTTCCTGCCGCCCCGCACCGCCGGCAAGGCGCGCCGCTACCTCGGCTGGGAGACCGGCGGCACCGGCCTCGACCCGGCCTGGCGCGAGGTGTACGCCCTCGGCCACTCCGAGTACCCCGCCGTCCGCCCGGTCACCGGCCGCCGCCCGGACGCCGCCCGTCTGCGCACCCTCGGCGCCCCGGCCCTGGTGCTGCTCGCCGAGCACAGCCGCCCGCACGACGCCCGCCACGTCGCCACCCTCGCCCGGCAGGCCCTCCCCGAGGCCACGGTGACCGTCCTCCCCGGCACCTCCCACCACAGTCTCCTGACGGCCCGGCCGGCCGAACTCAACCGCCGGCTCACCGAGTTCCTCGCCCCACACCCCGGACGCACCTGAGGGCCACCGCCCGGGCTCCGGGCGGGCGCGACCCCACCGGTGACGGTGCGGCAGGCGGCCGGCGGCTCCTATGATCGGGGGCAGGTCCCGCACGCACCCGCGATCGTCCGGACAGGTGAGGTCGAGATGACGGCAGCAGCACTGGCGATGTTGCGGGCGGCCGGGGCCGAGGTGGTGGAACACCCAGGCGGCACACTGCTCGCGCACCTGCAGCGGGTCGCCGCCCTTCTCGATACGTGGGGCGCTCGCCCGGCGCTGGTCTCGGCCGGCCTCTGCCACGCCTTCTACGGGACGGACGGCTTCCCGGTCGCGCTGCTGGATCCCGGTCGCCGCGCGGAGCTGGTCGAGGCGATCGGCACCGAGGCCGAGGCGCTCGTCCACTTCTACGCCTCCTGCGACCGCGCCTCCTCCTACCGCGGACTGGCCGACGAGGCAGGCCCGTTCGTCGACCGCTTCACCGGCACGCAGCGGTGCCCGAGCCTCCGGGAACGCCGGGACTTCGCCGAACTCACCGCGGCCAACGAGCTGGACCTCGCCGCCGTCAGCCCGGAGTTCCGCGCCCGCCACGGCGCGGGCCTGCTCGACCTGTTCACCCGGTGGCGGCCACTGCTGTCCGACCCGGCCCGGGCGCACTGCCGCAGCGTCCTGGGAGCGAGCGGCCCGGTCCCGCCGTCATGACCACACCTCCTCCCGCCTCCCGGTCCGCCTCCCGCTCCGACCTCGTCGACGAGCTCGTCCGCTCCGGTGCCCGGCTCGCCGACACACTCGCCGGCCTGACCGACGCCGACCTGCGGGCCCCCTCCGCCCTCGCCGGCTGGACGCGCGCGCACGTCGTCGCCCACCTCGCCCGCAGCGCCGACGCCTACCGCGGGCTGCTGGCGGCGGCCCGCACCGGCGCCGGGCCCGACCCGCGCCCGGGCGCCGGGGCCTTGGCGCGAGCCGTCGAGGACGGCGCGGCCCGCCCGGCCGCCGACCTCGTGAACGACCTGCGGAACTCCCTCGCCGGCCTGATCGAGGATGCCCGGTCGATGCCCGCGGCCGCATGGGACGCGAGGGTGACCGCCCTGGCCGGCTGGCCCCACCCGGCCTGGTTCACCCTCCACCGCTGCCGGCGGGAGCTGGAGACCCACCACGCCGACCTGGCCGCCGGCTACGGCCCGCCCGACTGGCCCGCCGCCTACGTCGCCTGGGCCCTCGACGACACCCTCGCCGCCCTGGCCGCCCGCGACTTCGCCCTCGGCCGGGTCGACGCCGTCGACCTCGGCCGGCACTGGACCCTCGCACCGACCGGCCCGTCCGTCGCCGCCCCCGGCCACGCCCTGCTCGCCTGGCTCGGCGGCCGCGCCGACGCCCCTCTCCGCAGCACCGCCGGCGCTCCCCTCCCCACACCCCCCGCCTGGCCACTCCCCCCGGTCCAGGCCTGGACCTGACCGGACGTGACGACAGGCCCGGACACGACCGGACGTCACGCGGCTTCGAGTGCCGCCCCGCTCCTCCCGCGCCCGGCCGCCTTCCCGCCCGTCGGGGGCCGCCGCCGTACTCCGTGGGTCCGGTGAGGCCGGCGGCGGCCCCGGTGGGTGAGCGATGAGCCCGGCGGGTGCCGGCGGGGGCGGTCGTCAGTAGATCAGGTAGCCGGGCCGGTGCCCCTCGTCCTCGATCTCGCCGGTGGCCTGCGCCCGCAGCTTGCGGGAGAGCTCCTCCAGCGCACGGGAGGCCGCCACCTCCTCGCCGATCCGGGCGAGCGGGCGGTCCTCCGCGCTCTTGACCGCCTCCCCGTGGGCGCTGAGGCCCGGAGCCCTGGCGCCGGTCAGCCTCGCGTTGCACCCCGTGTGCACACCGTCTTCCTCGAAGCTCAGCTCCACGTCCCATTGGTTGTGCATGCCACACCTCCTGGTGCCGGCCCCCGACGTGCCTGTTCAGACCGGCACGGATGCGGACCCCGTGGCGGCTGCTCACACCAGCGTGCGCCCGCTGCGCCTGCGGCGGCAAGCGCGGCGGGCGCGGCGGGAGCGGCACTCCGGGCCCGGCACTCCGCCGGCACTCCCGGCCACGAGCTCCCGGCCACGAGCTCCCGACCCCCGGCCCGCGGTGTCCCGGGGGTCGGTGTCCCGCCCCGGCGGTAGGCTGGCGACAGCGCGCCACAGCCGCGGTCGAACCACGGACCGACGGTCCGGCGCCGGCAGCGACGTTCGGGTGGTCCCTCCGTGGCGGTCTTCCTTCTCGCACTCAGCGCCGCCTGCTGCTTGGGTCTCGGCTTCGTCCTCCAGCAGCACGCGGCACAGCGGGCGCCGCGCTCCGACCTGCTGCACTGGCGACTGCTGCTCGACCTGGTGCGGATGCCGGAGTGGCTGCTCGGCACCGGCTTCATGGTCAGCGGTCTGATCCTCTCCGCGCTCGCCCTCAACCAGGGCGAAGTCTCGCTGGTCGAACCGCTGCTCGCCACCAACCTGCTGTTCGCGATGGCGCTCTCCCGGGTGCTCACCCACCAGAGCCTCGGCCGCTCCGGCTGGGCCGGGGTGCTGCTGCTCGGCCTCGGCGTGACCGCCTTCATCGTGGCCGGCCGTCCCAGCGGAGGCGGTCCACCGGCCGGGGAGCTGCGCCATTGGCTGGTCGTCGGCACGGTCACCGGGCTGACCCTGCTGCTGGTCTCCCTCGCCCGCCGGCTGCCGCTGTTCGAGGAGGCCACCCTGCTCGCCCTGGCCGCCGGCCTGCTCTACGGCCTCCAGGACGCGCTCACCCGGACTACCACCCAGCGCCTCGACCACGACGGACTCGACGCCGTCCTGCGCAGCTGGCAGCCGTACGCGGTGGTGGCGGCCGGCGTGGTCGGACTGCTGCTGGTGCAGAGCGCGTTCGAGGCCGCGCCGCTGCGGATGTCGCTGCCCGCGCTGACCGCCGCCCAGCCGATCTCCGGGATCGTGTGCGCGGTCGGCTTCCTCGGGGACCGCCTGCGGGTGACCCCCGGTGCGCTGGCCTGGGAGTCGGCCGGACTGGTGGCCATCGTCATCGGCGTGATCGTGATCGGCCGCCACCCCGCCATGCCGGGGACCACCCGCGACCTCCTGGAGACCGTCGGCGAACTTCCGGAGGACGTGGACGGGGAGGCGGTGGAGGACGAGGGGCTCGCGACGAGCGGGCCCGCGGGCGGGCCCGGGTCCGGCGGCCGCGGCGACCCCGACCCGCCGCACCCCACCGCCGGCCGCCCCGGCACCGGCGGCCGCCCCGCCACCGACGACGCCGACGGCTCGGGCCACTCGGGCCGCTCCGGCGGCTCCCGGTAACGGCCCGGCGACCGCGGGACCAACGGCGGCGGAGAGGCGGCGGCATGTGCTGGAGCGCGCAGGCGGACCTGGTCGCAGGCGGCGTGGTGTCCGGCATCGGCGTGCTCTGCCTGGTCCGGATCCACCGCGCCGGACGGCCGGAACGGCTGCCGCTCGCCGCGCTCCCCCTCGTCCTGGGCGTGCACCAGCTGGTCGAGGCCGCCGTCTGGTACGGCATCGACGGCGGGCTACCCGCCGGACCGGCCGGGTGGGCGCGGACGGCCTGGGCGGCGATCGCGCTGCCGCTGCTGCCCGTGCTCGTCCCGGCGGGCGTCTGGTGCGCGGCCCGGGAACCGGCCCGCCGGCGCGTGGTCCTGCCCTTCGTCCTCCTCGGGCTGCTCGTCGCCGTCCCGCTCGCCGTGGCCGTCGCCGTCCACCCGGTGGCGGCCACCGAACACGGCCACACCCTCAGCTACGCCATCGGTCTCCCCCACCCGGCCGTCCTGCTGACCGGCTACCTGCTCGCCACCGTCGGTTCGCTCCTCCTCAGCGGCGACCGCCTGCTCCGCCGCCTCGGCCTCCTCACCGGTGTGGGCGCCGTCGTCTGTGCGCTGCTGTGGCGGCTGGCGTTCGTCTCCACCTGGTGCGCGCTGGCCGCCCTGGCGAGTCTGCTCCTCCTGCACTGGACCGGCCGCCCTCCGCGCGGCTGACCGCCATGGGCACTGTGTTCAGGCGACGAGCGCGAGCCGATCGAGGCCGAACAGGGCCGCGACAGACTGTGACGACCCTCTTGTCCCTCGGAGAACGCACCCATCACTCTAAGAAAGACAACGGCTTCCCAGGCCCGATCGGGTCGGGACAGGCCGGCCAGGTCAGGTCCGGCTCGGGAAGCGGGCGGCGATCTCCTCCATGATCGTCTCCCGGCCCTCGTACGGGAACTCCTCCCGGGGCCAGTGGACCACCATGTCGGTGAAGCCGATCCCGGCGTACAGCTCGGCCGCGTGGAAGAAGGAACCGGCGGACTCCAGGGTGCCGTCGACCATCCCGCCGGTGAGCAGCACCCGGTCGATGGTCGCCGGGTCCCGGCCGGCCGCCTCACAGGCCCGGTCCAGTGCCTCCATCTGCCGGCGGAACAGCGGGACCAGGTCCTGGTACGGCCGGCGCTCGAAGTTGCCCGCCTCGCCGGCCGTCACCCAGAGGTCACCGTGCTCGGCGGCCAGCCGCATGCCGCGCGGGCCGGTCGCCGCGACGGCGAACGGCAGCCGGGGGCGCTGCACGCACCCCGGGTGCAGGTGCACCTCGTGCGCGGTGAAGTACGCGCCCTGGTAGCTGGTCTCGGGCGAGCGGAGCAGGCGGTCGGTGAGCTCCACAAACTCGGCGAACCGCTCACCGCGCTCACGGGCGCTCGGCGACTTCCCGCCGGTCGCCTCGTCGTCGTAGACGCCGGCGCCCGCGCCGAGGCCGCAGATGATCCGGCCCTGGGAGATGTCGTCCAGCGCCATGAGTTCCTTGGCGAAGGTGACCGGGTGGCGGAAGGTCGGGCTGGCCACCATGGTGCCCAGCCGGATCCGCGACGTGGCCGCGGCGGCCGCGGCCAGCGTCGGTACCGCCCCGAACCAGGGTTTCTCCCGCAGCCAGCGCCACATCAGGTGGTCGTAGGTCCACGCGTGGTCGAAGCCGAGTTCCTCGGCCCGCACCCATCGCCGCCGGGAGTCCGCCCAGCGGCGGTCGGGCAGAATCAGCGCACCGTATCGCATCTCGTCACTTCCCTCAGACCGACTGCGGCTGCAGGTCGAGGTCGCTGGAGTCGAGCCCCGCAGCGTGCTCGGCCACCCGCACCATGGTTCCGAGGAGGTCGCGTTCGACCTCCAGCACGTCCGCGTCCCGCAGCTCCGGCGGCCGCTGCTCGTCCTCGCCCCCGGAGTTCAGGCCGTGCGCGACCAGGTCGAGGGCGACCGCCTCCAGCCGGCGCAGCAGCTGCGGGACGACCTGGCCGTCGGCGTCGTGCGCGCGGGCGGTCATGAAGTAGTTGTCGTACAGGATCCCGAGCAGGTTCGAGCGCCGGTTGCCGCCGGTCGAGACGGCCTCCTGGAGCAGCGAGCCGCCGGCCGGGACGAGCTTGGCGGCGACGCCCGAGTGGACCAGGTGACTGACGGCGACCGCACGCCGCAGCTCGGCCACCACGGACCCCCCGCCCAGCCAGGACAGCTGCCTCCCGCGGAACACCTGGCGCACGGCCGTGAAGTCGGGCGCCCACGTGCCGCTGAAGCCGGGGTGCGCCAGGAACATCGAGGGCCGGATCAGCTCCTCGTAGACCTCGCGCGAGCAGGATCCGGTGTAGAGCAGCATCGCGCAGTAGCCGCGGACGTACGCGGACATCGCCGCGATGGCGTTCGCCTGCCGGACCCCCTCGGTGAGGGTGGCGGTACGCATCTCCTGCGCCAGCAGCCGCCAGATGACGAAGGAGATCTGGTGGCCGGTGATCCAGCGGAACCAGTGGACCCTCGGATCCGGTGCGTCCGTGGCGGCGTCCACGCCGGACGACGGGCCTCCGGGCAGCGGGGAGTCGCCGTGCGCGAGCAGGGTCGGGCAGAGCTCGCGCAGGTCGGGGCCCGACGCGGCGTCCAGCCGCAGTCGCCCGAGCTCCTCGTCGGCAGCCGCGGGCGGCGGCAGGATGAGCGGTTCGAGGCCGTAGGGGCGGCCGGCGAAGGTCCAGCCCTCAGGCGTGGACAGCTCGGCGGACAGTGCCTCAAAGCTGATGTTCATGAACCATCCGGCACGTAGGTGAACTCGAATTCGAGGCCGTTGACGTCGTAGGTGTAGAAGCTCCGGATGCCGTCCGCGTCGATCACGATGTCGGTGGGCCCCTCCGGCCGGGCGAAGTGGTAGCGCCCGGACTCGTGGAGCTCCACCCAGTGGTCCCGCCACCACTGGAGCCGCTCCGGCGAGTCGGCCGACAGGCAGGTGTGCTGGAACTGCACGGTGTTGCCGCCGGGCAGCCGGTCGTCCTGACCGGTCTGCTCGAACAGGTGGAACCGGACGTCCCCGACCATCACCTCGGTCAGGCGGGTGATCCCGGGAAGCCGGCTGAGCGTCAGCTCCGAGAAGGTGTCCAGCGTCCAGGTCTCCCGGGCACCGAAGTAGTCGCGGTACCACGCCAGACAGTTGTCCAGGTCCGCAGTCTGTATGCCGATGTGGTGATGGTGGACTGTCATTGATGATTCCTGTCAGCTCGCCCGATTCGTGGCGCGGTGTGCGTGCCGGTGGCCAGGGCCCGTCAGGAGTCCCTGGCCACCGCATCGGCCCGTTCCGCGAGTGGAAGTGCCCGTCGTCGTGTGGCCGCTACTTCTCGATGCGCTCGAGGTTGGTGTGGTGGTACAGGTCCGCCACCTTCTTGACGATCCGCTCGTCGCCGCTCAGCCGGGCGATCTCCGTCATGGTGCTCCAGACGAACTTCGGGCCGCCGTCCTTGCGGTAGTGCTTCCTGATGACGAGGCCGAGCACCTCCATGATGTTCTCCTCGTCGATGACCCCCGACAGCGCGTGAATGCCCTCACGCTCCTCGGCGGTCAGCTCCGGACGCTCGCAGAGGTTGGCCTCCGGGATGCCGCCCGTCAGCTCGTGCTCGAACTTGAACAGCTTCTCCACGTCGTCCACGTTGGCGACGTCGATCAGCAGGTGGACGCGGCGGGTGTCGCCGACGACACCGGCGCTGTGCGGCTTGGTGACGTCGATGAACCAGACCTCGCCCTCCTTCATCCGGTAGACCGAGTCGGACTCGTTGAACATCGCGTCCTCGGCGGTGGAGAGCACGATGTGCACGCGGTGCGCGATCCGCGCCTTCGAGACGTCGTCGGACAGCTCGACGTAGTCGCGGTGCGGGACCAGCACGCTGTTGCTGAGTGCCACGAGACGGGCGAAGGTGATGTGCTCGGTCGCGAAGTGCTTCCGGATCAGCTCCTGGACGTACGGCAGGCGCTCGCCGTCGGCGGTGAACGCGGCCGGCTCGGACGGGTCGAACTGCGAGAGGACGGTGCCCTCACCGCCGCCGGGCGTCATCAGCATGGCGCTCTTCCACGGGCGGCCGCAGACGAACTCGTCGTACGGCTCGCCGAAGTTGATGCCGAGGCTCGCCTCCAGGTCGTCCGACAGCTTCGTCTGGTCGAGGTCGATCTTGCCGATCAACTGCGTACGCATGGCTCACTCCTTGACTCGCTCATTGGACCCCAGAGGAATGCGATCACCGCGTGAAAGGCTGCACAGTGCCGGCGGGGGGATTCGCCCAGGAGATCGTGCGAGGAATTGCTGTCCAGATATGCGCAACTCGTCCTCGGGGATACCCATGCTAGGCGGATGAGGCCGAACGGACGGGCGGCAATGGAGGCAGGCCGGAGGCAGCCTTCCCACCCGCCGGATGGGCCGCACAACGCGTCGGGCCCGGCCCGTCGGATACGACGGGCCGGGCCCTGCGGAATCTCCGTGTCCGCACGGTGACCGTTGGTCAGCCGGTGTCCGGGCGGGGAGTCCGGCCGCGTGACGCCGCCGCCGTCTCCCGGGGCGGGCCGGACGGGACCTAACCGACGTGGAAGTCGGGAATCCAGGTGCCGATGCCCGCCTTCTCCGCGACGGCCTGGACGTGGGCCGCCACGGCGATGTCGAGAATGCCGAGTCCGAACTGCGAGTACACCACCACGCCGTCCGCGCTCCGGCGGGCCGGCTGCCGGCCGCGCACCACGTCGCCGAGCGTGGTGCGGATGAAGTCCCGTCGGCCGTGGCGCTGTTCCAGCAGGTGCAGCGAGGTGTTGACCCGGAGGACGTGGTCGGGGTCGTCCACCACGTTGTCGTGCCGCTCGATCTCGTCGGGGGCGATGTCGCGCACCGACATGTGCAGGACGGTCGCGCCGCGGGGGCACCCGGCCAGGCTCTCGATGTGCGGCGCGGGCGTGTTGGTGGCGATCGACACCAGCGGAGCGGCGCTCAGCACCGCGTCGGCCGAGCCGACCGCCTCGACCGCGGCGTCGGGCGCGAACTCCCTTACGCGGGCGGCGAAGGCGTGGGCCCGCTCCGCCACGATGTCGAACACCAGCAGGCGCCACCCCTCGCCGTACACGGCACGGAGGTAGCGCACGATCGAGAGGTTGATCGGCCCGCAGCCGATGGCGCCGACGGTGGTCAGCCGTTCCTCGCCGTGCAGGGTGGACGCCGCGAGGGCCGCACTGGCGCCGGTGCGCGCGAGGTTGATCGCCGAGGCCTCCATGAGGGCCGTGACGCGGCCGTCGGCAAGGGAGTTGAGTGCGATGACGGAGGAGGCGCGGTCCTTGCCGGCCTCGGCGTTGCCGGGGAACGACGAACTCCACTTCATCCCGGCCCGCTCCTCGTCGGTGCGCAGGTAGGCGGGCATCCCGACGATGCGGTCCCGGGGCCGGGTGGCGACGGTGAGGAAGCTGGAGAGCGGTACGGCCGTCGCACCGTCCGCGTGCGCCTCGTAGGCGGACCGCACCGCGGCCAGCACCTCGGCCTGCCCGCCGGCCAGGCAGGAGCCGACCTGCTCGCGGGTCAGGACCAGTACCCCGTCATTCATTTCCGCTCTCCCCATCCGGTTCTCCAGGTGAATGCCGTCATCGAACGCCGGCGCGTGCCAGTAGTTCACATGGGGAGCCCGACTCGGCGGATCTGCCGCATTTCTGCCCGGGAAATTGCCGCTGTGACGGGCGCGATATCTCCTCCCCCGGTGCAGGTCCACGTTGCTAGGATCCCTCATCCATGGCTGCTTTTCTCAAGGGTGACTACGCCAGGCTCTGGCTGGCATCCGGAATGTCCTCACTGGGAGACGGCGTCACGGTCGCCGCCGGCCCGCTGCTGATGGCGACCATCAGCAGGAATCCCGCGGTGGTCGCCGGCGCCGTGTTCGCCCAACAGCTGCCGTGGTTGCTCTTCTCGCTCTTCAGCGGTGTGTTCGTCGACCGCGTGGACCGGCGGCTCGTCGTGGGCGCGGTCAGTGTGCTGCGCGCCGTGGTGATGACCGTGCTCGCCGTGCTGGTGTGGCGCGGGTGGGCGAGCATACCCGCCGTCTACGCGGCGGTCTTCCTGCTGGGCGTGGGCGCCACGCTCGCGGACAACGCCGGTCAGGCGCTGCTGCCCAGTGTGGTCTCCTCGGAGGAGCTGCCGAAGGCCAACGCCTGGCTGTCCGGCATCCGCATGGTGTGCAACCAGTTCGCCGGCCCGCCGCTCGGCGGCTGGATGTTCGTCTTCGCGGCGGCCCTTCCGTTCGGGACGGACGCCGCCTGCTTCGTGCTCGCCGCCGTCCTCGTCCTCTCGCTCCGCCCCCGCCCCGGCCACAGCCCCGGTGACGCCGCGGCGCCGGCCCCGGACGCCACGCCCGCGGCGCGCGGCACGGTGTGGCAGGAGATCGCCGAGGGCCTCCGCTGGCTGTGGCAGCACAAGGCCATGCGCATGCTCGCGGTGACGATGGGCCTGATGAACCTCACCTACGGCGGCATCTTCGCGGTGTACGTGCTGTGGGCGCGCGAGCGGCTCGGATTGACCGGAGCCGGCTACGGCCTGCTGCTCGCGGTGTCCGCCGTGGGCGGGGTGATCGGCACCGTGTCCGTCTCGCGCCTGGAGGCCAGGTTCGGATCGGCCGCCCTGCTCCGCGCGGGGCTGCTCGTCGAGACCCTCTCCCACCTCGTCCTCGCCGTGACCCGCGCGCCGTGGATCGCGGCGGTCACGCTCGTGTTCTTCGGCGCCCACGCCACGATCTGGGGCGTCGTCGGGGTGACGCTGCGCCAGCGGGTGACCCCGAGCGAGATGCTCGGCCGGATCAACAGCGTCTACATGCTGTTCAGCATGGGCGGCGCCGCGATCGGCTCGCTGCTCGGCGGCGTCATCGCGCGGTCGTTCGGCATCACCGCGCCCTTCTGGGTCGGCTTCGTGGCGATGACCGTGATGACGGCGCTGGTCTGGCGGCTGATGACGCCGGCCAAGCTCGACGCCGGGCGCGAGCCCGTCGCCACCGCCGTCTGACCCCCGGCGCCGTCCTTCACCCCGGCTACCGCCCCGGTGCGGCGGCCGCCCTCGTCCCTCCGCAGACCGGAACTCCCGGAGTCAGGAAAGTGAACCGACATGACCACTGAGCACACCCCCACCGCCGTGGAAGAGACGCTGCGCGAGCTGTTCGCCCAGGTGCTCGAACTCGACGTACGGCAGATCTCCCTCGACGACGACTTCTTCAGCCTCGGCGGCCACTCGCAGCTCGCCATCCGCCTGGCGGCCCTGGCGCGCAAGCGGCTCGGTGTGAAGGTCGCCGTCGCGGACGTGTTCTCCGCCCCGACGGTCGCCGGCCTCGCGCTCTGCGCCGCCCAGGCCGCCCCGGTCACCCCGCTGACCCGCCGTACGGCCGAAGGCACCGCCGCATGAGAGCGCGCCGCACGTCAAAGGCCCGGGCCATCGGCCCGGGCCTTTCTCGTGGACGGCGGCGGCCGCTCAGACGGTGAGCGGCAGCCGCGCTCCGGCCTCCTGCCACAGGGCGCGCGGCGAGCCGGTCAGCGCCGGCAGCGAGCAGGCGGTGCGGAACAGCCGGACGATCCCGGGGTCGCTGGTGCCGGCCGCCCCGAAGGCCTGCACGACGGTGTGGGCGCTGTCCAGCGCCGCCGACACGCAGGCCGCCGCCGCGGACGGGGCCAGGTGACCGGCGGGCACGCCCTCGTCCTCGCCGTGCGCCGCCCGCCACAGCCCGATCCGGGCGAGGGTCAGGTCGACGGCGCAGCGCGCGATGCGGTGGGCGGTGCCCTGGTGCTCCAGCAGGCGGCGGCCCGCGACCACGCGTTCGCCGGCCCGCTCCTGGGCGGCCTCCAGGCAGCGCCGGGCCACCCCGCACGCGTACGCGGCGAGGGCGAGCAGGTCGCGGTCGCGCGCCGCGTTCGCCGCGGAGGCGTCGAGGACCGGCTGCGGCAGGCCTGCGAGCGCCTCCGGCCGGGGCTCGGACAGCCGCCACCGGCCGTCGGGGGCGTGCTCCACCAGGGCGTCGGCGGCGGCCGGCGCGGTGCGGTGCTGGCCGACCCAGGCCCGGTAGGCCTCGGCGGCGGCCGGCGCGTGGCCGCCCTCCGCGTACACGTCGAGGAAGCTGCGGACCGAGCGCACCAGGGTGTGCGGGCGGCAGCCCGCGCCCAGCTCCTCCAGCACGAGGAGCCATTCGAGTTGCCCGAACAGCGGCCGGGCACCGGGTGCGGGGGCGAGCAGTTCGGAGAGGCCGACCGCGTCGAGGACGTCCCAGCCCGAGGCGTCGGGCGCGGCCGCCGCCTCCTGCTTGCCGACGGCGTCGGTCAGCCGGTGCTGGGTCGCATCCAGCTGGAGGTTCATCGGACCGTCCTGCCGATCATGAATTCTCCTGCGATCAGGTCGAGCTGGAGTTCCTGCGCGCCGCCGGAGATGGTCAGCTCCGGAGCCTCGGCCACCGCGGCGCGCAGCAGGGTTCGGTGGGGTGCGGCCTCGTCCGGGCCCGGCACGGAGAGCAGTTCCTCGGCGGCCCAGCGGGTGACGGCCTGGGCGGCCAGGCCGCTCGCGAGTTTCGCGTACGCGGTGACGGTCTCGTCCGTCTCCAGGCCCTCGGCGGTTCCGGCGGCGTGGTAGGCGAGCGCCCGGGCGTTCTCGACGAGGAACTGACGGCGTGCGAAGTCCGCTGCCAGCACCCGTCGTTCGGCCTCCGGCCGGGCGGTCAGCTCGGTGCGGGCGGCGGCCAGCCAGGACTGGGCGCGGGTGAGGTAGTCGAAGCCACCGCGCTCGAAGCCGATCACGGTGGGCAGCAGGGCCCAGCCCTTGTGCAGCTCGCCGACGAGCGCATCGCGGTCGACCCGCACGTCCCGCAGCGTGATCGTGTAGTACGGCTCGCCGGAGGCACGGGCGACCGGCTCGATCCGCACCCCGGGGTCGCGCAGGTCGACCAGGAAGAGGGAGATCCCGTCGTACCGGCTGTCGCCCTGCCGGGTGCGCACCGAACAGAGTGCGATCTGCGACAACTCGGTGAGCAGGCTCCAGGTCTTCTCGCCGGTGATCCGCCAGCCGTCGCCGTCGGGCACGGCGCCGGTGGTGACGCGGGTCAGGTCGCTGCCGGCTCCCCGCTCGGAGAGCAGCAGGCTGGCCAGCAGCCGGCCGGAGGTGATCGGGGGCAGCCAGCGGCGGCGCTGTTCCTCGGTGCCGAAGGTCAGCAGCGGGCAGCCCACCCCCTGGACGGTGATCAGGTGGGCGACGTCCGGCAGGCCGCGCAGGCCGATGCGTTCCGACACCGCCGAGTGGGCGGCCAGGCTCAGACCCCGGCCGCCGTACTCCTCGGGGTAGTGCACGGCCAGCAGCCGTGCGGCGCCGAGCGCCTCGAAGGACTCCCGGACGCCGGCGTCCGGCCGGAGGCCGTCGAGCACCTCGTCGACCTCGGTGACCAGGGCCGCCTGGACCGGATCGAAGTCACGACGCACTGGCGGCGCTCCCGTCGGTGGCGCGGGCGGCGCTCAGGGCGGCGGCGAGGGGCACGGCGGGTGCCGCGGCGGCGGCCGCGGTGGCGGCACGCAGCTGCTCGACCTCGGCCGCGAAGTCGCGCAGCACCGGATTGGCGAAGAGCAGCGAGACCCGCAGCTTGAGCCCGGTGCGGCGGGCCAGCTGGCCGACCAGGTGCATCGCCAGGATGCTGTCGCCGCCGGCCGAGAAGAAGTCCTCGTCGGCACGGACGTCGGTCCGCTCCAGCAGTTCGTGCGCGAGCGCGAGCACGAGCGCGGACAGGTCACCGCCCGTGGCGCCGACCTGTGTGCCGTCCGACCGGACGGGGTTCTGTTCGTCGGCATGGCCGTTCATGGGTGCCGGACCTCCGCTTCCTCTGTTCGTTGCCTCGTGGCGGGCGCCGGTGCGGCGCCCCGGGTTGGTCGGGTCGCTCCGCGGGTCACGCGGGCAGCGCGGAGCCCACGCCGAGGGCGTCCGCCTGCAGCCCCTGCCGGTCGACCTTGCCGCTCACGGCGACCGGCAGGCCGTCGACCCGGCGCCAGACCGTGGGCACCATGTACGCGGGCAGCCGGCCGGCGGCGAACGCGGACAGCGCCCGGGCGCCCGGCTCCGAGCCGGGGGCGAGCACGGTCACGGCGACCAGCCGGACGCCGGTGATGCCCGTGTGCGGCACCACGGCCACGTCCAGGATCTCGGGGTGCTCCAGCAGCCGCGCCTCGACCTCGCTCAGCTCGACCCGGAAGCCCCGGACCTTCACCTGGTGGTCCGAGCGGCCGTGGTAGACGATCTCGCCGGCCTCGTCGAGGTGCCCGAGGTCGCCGGTGCGGTACATCCGCTCGCCGGGGAAGCCCGGGTCGGGGTGGGCGACGAAGCGCTCCGCCGTCTGTCGCGCCCGGGCCAGGTAGCCGCGTGCGAGGTGCGGGCCGGAGAGCCAGATCTCGCCGACCTCGCCGGGCGCGGCGGGCTTCAGCGCATCGGTCAGCACCTCCGCGCGGATGCCCGGGACGCCGGTGCCGATCGGTACGTGCGGCCCGGTGTCGGTGGCGGTGCAGCGGTGGGTGGTGGCCCAGACGGTGGACTCGGTCGGGCCGTACTCGTTGTGCAGCTCCGCCCCCGGGACCGCGGCTAGGTGCTCCCGGGCCAGCGGGTACGGCAGGGCCTCGCCGCCGAGGATGACGCAGCGCAGCCCTTCCGCGGCCTCCGGGTGGAAGCGCAGCAGCGCCGCGTACTGCGAGGGGAGTCCGTCCAGATGGCTGACCTCGTGGGCCCCGAGCAGGTCCGCGAGGAGCTGCGGGTCGCGGATCTCCTCCTCCCCCGGGAGCAGCACCCGGCCGCCGGCGGCGAGTGTGAAGTAGAGGCCCGCGACGGCGGCGTCGATGGTGAGCGGCGCGAGGACGGCGTAGACGGACGGCTCGGGGTAGCTGCCGAACCGGGCCAGGGTCGAGCCCACCACCGACCGGTGGGAGATCACCACGCCCTTGGGGAGGCCGGTCGATCCTGAGGTGAAGATCGCGTACGCCGCCTGGTCGGGGTGGACGACGGGCAGCTCGCCGTCGTCCACCTCGTCGCCGTCGTCCGCCGGGGCGTCCACGGGCCTGAACTCGGCGCCGGCCGCCGCGGCGACCTCGGCGTCCACGCCGGTCACCAGCCGCAGCCGCGCCTCGGAGGCGATCAGGCGGATCCGGTCCTCGGGCAGGTCGGTGGCGATCGGGATGTAGGCGGCGCCAGAGAAGAGCGTGCCCACCACGGCCACCACGGCCTCGACCGAACGGTCGACGGCCACTCCGACGAAGGTGTCGGGCTCGGCGCCCGCCCGCACGAGGGAGCGGGCGAGCCGGCGGGCGCGGGCGACGAGCTGCGCGTACGTGATCGACTCGCCGCCGGCGACGACCGCGACCGCGTCGGGGGCCCGCTCGGCGCGCGCCTCGATCAGCTCGTGCAGCGTGCCGGTTCCGGTGACTTGCTCCATCAACTCAACTGTTCCCTTGTGCGGCTACGGCGGTCGGCGCGTACCGGTGGATGGCGGCGGTGAGCCGGGCCCGGACCTCCGGGGAGTCGAGCAGCCCGGCGGGGACGTCGACGCGGTGGAGTTCGACGGCGGCCGGGTCGGCGACCAGGAGGTCCAGCCGCGGATCCGGGCGGGCCGTCACACCGACGACCGGCGCAGCGGGTGCCACCGGCTCGGCGGCCCTGCTCGCCTGGAGGAAGCGCAGCCAGGCGCGGTAGCGGTCGAGCAGGTCGTCGACCATCTCGTACGCCTCCTCGTCGCCGCCGTGCACCTCCGCCATGGCGTCCCGCCCGGCCGACAGCGCCCTCTCCCACCGGGCCACGTCCGGCCCGGCGGCCGGCTCCGCCGTGGTGTCCGGGTCGATGCCGGTCGCCGCGCACAGCCTGCGGAAGTCCTGGACCATGTCCTCGACGGTCACCGGATACGGGTCCACCAGCAGCGCCGGCGTGCCGGTGAGCGCCGAGACGTGCAACGCGAGGGCGGCCGTGCCGCAGTAGGCGAGCACCAGGGCGGGCCGGTCCGGAAGCCGGGCGGCGACGAGGGCGGCCTGCTCGGAGAGGGTCAGCGGCCGGTCGACGTGGTGCACCAGCGGGTCGACGCGGACCAGCCCGGCCACTCCCTCGCGGGCGAGGAAACCGAAGTCGGCCGTGTCGCCGGCCCCGCGGAACTCCAGCGCGAGGACCGTCTGCGCGCCGGTCACGACGGGCTACCGCCCGGGGCGGTCGCCCGGGCGGTGCCCTCGACGGCGGCGACCAGCGACGCCGGGCGCATGTCCGTCCAGTGCCGGTCGATGTAGTCGAGGCAGTTCTGCCGGCTGTCCCCGCCGTGCACGCTCTCCCAGCCCCCCGGGACGTCCAGGGCCGCGGGCCACAGCGAGTGCTGCCGCTCACCGTTCACCAGGACGAGGAACTCGCCGTCCACATCATCGAATAGAGCGCTCACTGACCCACCTCGGGATTGCCGTTCTGCCGAAAACCGCCGCGTACGACGAATCACGACCGTAGGAGATCGGGAAGCCCGGGATCGGCAGCGCCGGAGGCGGCCGGGCGGCAGATTCCCCCGGCGGTTCCGCGGGCCGGCCCAGGTGCCTGGGTTCTGCCGGTCGGGGTGCCGGTGCGGGCGGGGCCCGGCGTCTAGCGTTCGGATGTTGACCATTGCGGCGTGTGGTGGCGGCCTTCGATGCCCCTGGAGGAGATTTCGTGATCCCTGTGTCGTTCGGCCAGCACCGGCTGTGGCTGCTCGACCGGTTCGAGCGGACCGGCTGGACGTACAACATCGTCGTCCAGGCCGCGATCTCGGGCCCGCTCGACGTCGCCGCGCTGGACGCGGCCGTCGGGGATGTACTGGCCCGGCACGAGGTGCTGCGCACGAGCTTCCCTGACGTGGACGGCACGCCCGTCCAGCAGATCGCCGCGCCCCCGGCCGGCGGCGTGCTGCACCTCGTCGACGCGGCGCGGGACGACCTGCCGGACCTGCTCGAAGCCGGCGGCCGGCACCTGTTCGACCTCACCCGCCAGGCCCCCGTACACGCCCGGCTGCTGCGCACCGCGCCGGACGAGTTCGTCCTCCAACTGGTCTTCCACCACATCGTGGTGGACGGCTGGTCGGTGCGGCCGCTGATGCGCGACCTCGCCCACGCCTACTCCGCGCGGCTCGCCGGCACCCCGCCCACCTCCCCGCCGCTGCCGGTGCAGTTCGCGGACTTCGCCGCCTGGCAGCGCGAGGTCCTCGGGTCGGTCGACGACCCCACGTCACTGCTGGCCGAGCAACTCGGCTTCTGGCGCACCGCCCTCGCCGGACTGCCGGACGAGATCGCCCTGCCCACCGACCGGCACCGCCCGGCCCTCGCCACCCACCGGGGCGGGGGCGCCGCACTCTCCACCGGCGGTGAACTCCATGCCCGGCTGCGGCAGATCGCCCAGGAGAGCGGTGCAAGCCTCTTCATGGTCCTGCACGCCGCCCTCGCCGCCCTCCTGCACCGCCTCGGCGGCGGCGACGACATCCCGATCGGCACCGGCACCGCCGGCCGCTCCGACGAAGCCCTCAACGACCTCGTCGGCTTCTTCGTCAACACCGTCGCGCTGCGCACCGATCTCTCCGGCGACCCGACCTGGCGCCAACTCATCGACCGTGTACGTGACTTCGACCTGAGCGCCTTCGACCACCAGGACGCGCCGTTCGAAGCGGTGGTCCACGCCGCCGCACCCCAGCGCCACCCCGGCCGGCACCCGCTCTTCCAGACCATGCTGGAACTCCAGAACCACGAAACCGCCGTACCCGACTTCCCCGGTCTGGACGTCCGCATGCAGACCGCCGAATCCGTCGAACGCCATTCCGCCAAGTTCGACCTCTACCTCGACCTGGCGGAGACCTTCGACCGCGACGGCACCCCCACCGGAATCCGCGGCCACCTCAACTACGCCACCGACCTGTTCGACCACGACTCCGCCGCACTCCTCGCCCGACGCTTCACCCTCGTCCTCGACGCCCTCGCCACCACGCCCGACGCACCCGTCTCCCACGCCGACATCCTGGTGCCCGGCGAGGCCGACCTCCTCGGCCGCACCCCCGCGACACCGCCCGACGCCCCCACCGTCGACACCGGCGAGCTCGCCGCCCTGCTCGCCACCGACCCCTCCCTCACCCGGCTCCACCTCACCGGGGACCTCCCCGCCCCCGAAACCCTCGCCGCCCTCCACCGGGCCCACCCCCACCTGCGCCCCACCGCGACCACCCCCCTCGCCGTCCTCGACCGCGCCGGCCGGCCCGTCCCCCTCGGCGTCACCGGCACCCTCCCCACCGGCCAGCGCGCCCGCCGCCGGCCCGACGGCCACCTCGAACTCCCGCCGCCCCCGGCCGCCGCCGACCGGGACGCCCCCGGCGGCGAGGCCGCCGCCGGCCCCGCGGGCACCACCGAGGCCGACCGGCCCCGCACCCCCGCCCAGGAGATCCTCTGCGGCATCTTCGCCGACCTCCTCGGCCGCGACAGCGTCAACCTCCACGACGACTTCTTCGACCTCGGCGGTCAATCCCTCCTCGCCGTCCGCGTCGCCAGCCGCGTCCGTACCGTCTTCGACACCGAACTCGACCTCGCCACCGTCTTCCGGGCCTCCACCGTCGCCAAGCTCGACGCCCACATCCGGCAGTCCGCCGCCCGCCCCCGCATCACCCCCCGCCGGATCGACCCCCGCCCCTCCCCGCTACCGCTCTCGCCCGCCCAGCTCCGCCTGTGGATGACCGACCAGATCCAGGGGCCCAGCGCCTCCTACAACGTCCCCATCGCGCTGCGCCTGCGCGGTGACCTCGACGCCACCGCGCTCCACCACGCGCTCAACGACCTGATCACCCGCCACGAGGCCCTCCGCACCGAGTTCCACGAGACCGACGGGGAGCCCCACCAGCACGTCCTCTCACCCACCGAGGCATACCTCCGCCTCCACCGGGCCGACTACACCACCGAGGCCGACCTCGCCGGCCTCGTCGCCGCGCAGTTCTCCCACGTCTTCGACCTCGCCCGGGGGCCGCTGGTCCGCGCCCACCTCTTCACCCGCACCCCCGGCGAGCACGTGCTCCTGCTCCTCATGCACCACATCGTCTGCGACGGCTGGTCGACCGGCCCCCTGCTCACCGACCTGACGACCGCCTACACGGCTCGGCTGCGGAACGCCGGACCGCAGTGGCCCGGACTCGCCCTGCAGTACCCGGACTACACCCTCTGGCAGCACGAGCTGCTCGGCGACGAGGCGGACCAGCAGTCCGAGACGTACCGTCAGCTCGCCTTCTGGCGGGCGACGCTGGCCGGCCTGCCCGCGGAGGCGACGCTCGCGCCCGACCGTCCGAGGTCCGCGACGGCCGACCCGTCCAGCGACACCGTCGCGGTCTCGATCGCTCCGGAGCTGCACGCCGCGCTGCTGCGGCTCTCCCGGGAGAGCGGCACGACCCTGTTCATGGCCCTGCACGCGAGCTTCGCGGTGCTGCTGGCCCGGCTCGGCGCCGGCAACGACATCCCGATCGGCACCTCGGTGGCCGGACGGACCCACGCCGAGTTCGACGAGCTGGTCGGCTTCCTCATCAACACGGTGGTCCTGCGGGCCGACCTCTCGGTGGACGTGGCCTTCCGTGAGTTCCTCGCGCGGGTGGGCGCCGCGGACCTCGCCGCGCTCGCCCACCAGGACGTGCCGTTCGACAAGGTGGTGCAGGCGGTCAACCCGCCCCGTGCCCCCGGCCGCAACCCCCTGTTCCAGGTGGGCTTCACCATGGAGCACCACACCTCGCTCGCCTTCGAACCGGAGGGGCTGGCCGTCGAGGCCTTCCCGATGCGCGGCGTCTCCGCCAAGCTCGATCTCGATCTCACCCTGACGGAGACCCTCGACGAGGAGGGCTCCCCCGCCGGCGTCCTCGGCACCGTGGAGTACCCGACGGCGCTCTACGACCGGGCGACCGTCACGCGGGCGGTCGGCGAGTTCGGCCGTCTGCTGGAGGCGGTGGTCGCGACCCCCGACATCCGGCTCTCCGCGCTCGGCGTGATCTGCAAGGAGGCTTGAGCCCCGCGGACGACGGCGGCCGGATCCCCAACACCCGGGATCCGGCCGCCGCGGCGTCTGCGCGCCGCCGTCAGCTCAGGTTGGGCCGCAGCCAGCGCTCGGCCTCGCTGAGCTCGCAGCCGCGCCGGACGGCGTAGTCCTCCAGCTGGTCGCGGCCGATCCGGCCGACGCTGAAGTAGCGCGACCCCGGGTGCGCGAAGATCAGGCCGCTGACGCTGGCGGCCGGCGTCATCGCGAACGACTCGGTCAGGCCGATCTCCTGGGAGCCGGCGTCGAGCAGCTCGAACAGCTCGCGCTTCTCGGAGTGGTCCGGGCTGGCCGGGTAGCCGAGCGCGGGGCGGATGCCCCGGAACCGCTCGGCGTGGAGGTCCTCGAGCAGCGGGTCGGCGTCCGGCTCGAACCACTCCCGGCGCGCCTGCAGGTGGACGTACTCGGCGAACGCCTCGGCCAGCCGGTCGGCGAGCGCCTTGACCATGATCGCCCGATAGTCGTCACGCTCGGCCTCGTACCGGGCCGCCAGCGTCTCGGCGCCGTGGATGGCGACCGCGAATCCGCCGAGGTGGTCACCGGACGGGGCCACGTAGTCGGACAGGCAGCGGTTGGCCCGGCCGGCGGGCTTGGCGGTCTGCTGGCGCAGCATCGGGAGCCGGACGCCGTCGACCACGATGTCGTCGCCCTCGGAGTGGGCGGGCCAGAAGCCGTAGACGCCGCGCGCCTGGAACGCACCGTCGGCGATGATCCGGTCGAGCATGGCGATGGCGTCGTCGTACAGCTCACGCGCGACCGGCTGGTCGAGGATCGCCGGGAACTTGCCCTTGAGCTCCCAGGCGAGGAACAGGAACTGCCAGTCGATCAGCTTGCGGAGCTCGCCGATCTCCGGTGTCACGGTGCGCACGCCGGTGAACGCGGGCGTCGGCAGGTCGCTGAAGTCCATCCGCTCACTGTTGGCGCGGGCCTGCGCGAGGGTGAGCTGGGCGACGCGGTGCCGGGTCTCGTGCTGCTCGCGCAGTCGCTCCTGCTCGGCGCGGTTGGCGGTGTCCAGCTCGGCCGCCCGCTCGGGGTCGAGCAGGTCGGAGACCACGCCGACGACCCGGGAGGCGTCGAGGACGTGCACGGACGGGCCCTCGTACGCCGGCGCGATCCGCACCGCCGTGTGCTGCCTGGAGGTGGTCGCGCCGCCGATCAGCAGCGGGAGCTCGATGCCCCGCCGGCTCATCTCCTCGGCGACGGAGACCATCTCGTCCAGCGAGGGCGTGATCAGGCCGGACAGGCCGATCGCGTCGGCGCCCTCGGCGATCGCGGTGTCCAGGATCTTCGCGGCGGGCACCATCACGCCGAGGTCGATGACCTCGTAGTTGTTGCAGCCGAGCACGACGCCGACGATGTTCTTGCCGATGTCGTGGACATCGCCCTTGACGGTCGCCAGCACCACCTTGCCCTGACCGCGCCCGGAGGTCTTCTCGTCCTCCATGTAGGGCTCCAGGTAGGCGACCGAGCGCTTCATCACGCGGGCGCTCTTGACCACCTGCGGCAGGAACATCTTCCCCGAGCCGAACAGGTCTCCGACGATCTTCATGCCGTCCATCAGCGGCCCCTCGATCACCTCGAGCGGGCGGCCGAGGACCTGCCGGGCCTCCTCGGTGTCCTTCTCGACGAAGTCGACGACACCGTGGACCAGGGCGTACGAGAGGCGCTCCTGGACGGTGCCCTCGCGCCAGGAGAGGTCGACGGTCCGCTTGGTGCCGCTGCCGGTGACGGTGGAGGCGAAGGTGACCAGCCGGTCGGTCGCGTCGGGGTGGCGGTCGAACAGCACGTCCTCGACGAGTTCCAGCAGCTCGGCGGGGATGTCCTGGTAGACCGCGAGCTGTCCGGCGTTGACGATGCCCATGTCCAGGCCGGCGCGCACCGCGTGGAACAGGAAGGCCGAGTGCATGGCCTCGCGCACCACGTCGTTGCCGCGGAAGGAGAAGGACAGGTTCGAGATTCCGCCGCTGGTGCGCGCGCCCGGGCAACGCCGCTTGATCAGCGGCAGGGCGTCGATGAACGCCTTGGCGTAGCCGTTGTGCTCGGCGATGCCGGTGGCGACGGCGAGGACGTTCGGATCGAAGATGATGTCCTCGGGCGCGAAGCCCGCCTTGTCGACCAGCAGGTCGTACGCCCGGCCGCAGATGTCCACCTTGCGCTCGGTGGTGTCGGCCTGGCCCAGCTCGTCGAAGGCCATCACGACGACGCCGAGCCCGAAGTCGCGGATCCGCCGGGCCTGGGCGAGGAAGGGCTCCTCGCCCTCCTTGAGGCTGATCGAGTTGACCACCCCCTTGCCCTGCACGCAGGCCAGACCCGCCTCGATCACGCTCCACCGGGAGCTGTCGATCATGATCGGGATCCGGGCCACCTCCGGCTCGGTCGCCACCAGATTGAGGAAGGTGGTCATCGCCCGCTCGCTGTCGAGCAGGTCGGCGTCCATGTTGACGTCGAGGAGGTTGGCGCCGCCGCGGACCTGTTCGAGAGCGACGTCGACCGCGGCCTGGTAGTCGTCCGCCTCGATCAGCCGCCGGAACTTCGCCGAGCCGGTGACGTTGGTGCGCTCACCGATCATGACGAAGCCGGTGTCCGGGCCGATCTCGAACGGTTCCAGCCCGCTGAACCGGGTCGCGGCGGGCGGCTCGGCGACGACGCGCGGCGTCACCCCGGCCACGGCGGCGGCGATCCGCTCGATGTGGTCGGGCGACGTGCCGCAGCAGCCGCCGACGATGTTGACCAGACCCGCCTGCGCGAACTCGCCGATCAGCCGGCCGGTCTCCTCCGGCGTCTGGTCGTAGCCGCCGAAGGCGTTGGGCAGGCCGGCGTTCGGGTGGGAGGCCACATGGGCACCGGACAGCCGGGCCAGCTCGGCCACGTACGGGCGCACCTCGGCGGCGCCGAGCGCGCAGTTCACGCCGACGATCAGCGGCTCGGCCCGCTCGACCGACCGCCAGAACGCCTCGACCGTCTGCCCCGACAGGGTGCGGCCGCTGAGGTCGACGATGGTGACCGAGAGCCACAGCGGCAGCTCGGGCGCGACCTCGCGGGCGGCCGCGATCGCCGCCTTGGCGTTGAGCGTGTCGAAGATCGTCTCGATCTGCAGCAGGTCGACCCCGCCCTCGGCCAGCGCCGCCATCTGCTCCGCGTACGCCGCCTTGACCTGCTCGAAGGTGACCGCCCGGTACGCCGGGTCGTCGACCTTCGGGGAGAGCGAGAGCGTGACGTTCAGCGGTCCGACCGAGCCCGCGACGAACTTGCCCCCGGCCTCGTCGGCCGCCTGCCGGGCGAGCCGCGCCCCGCTCAGGTTCATCTCCCGGACCAGGTGCTCCAGGCCGTAGTCGGCCTGGCCGAGGCTGGTCGCGGTGAAGGTGTTGGTGGTGATGATGTCCGCCCCGGCCGCGAGGTAGCGCCGGTGCACGTCCAGGACCAGATCGGGCCGGGTCAGGTTGAGGAGGTCCGGGTCACCCGTCACGTCGTACGGGTGGGCCCCGTCGATCACCTCGCCCCGGTAGTCGGCCGGACCCAGCTTGATGGCCTGCAGCAGGGTGCCCCAGGCGCCGTCGAGAACCAGGATCCGTTCACTCATCAGCCGCCGCAGCGTCGCGGTCGCGTCGCGTCGGGTACGAGAATCACTCATTTCGACAACCTCCGTACGAAATCACCGGAGGCGCCCTTGGTCGAGTGATTTCAAGTCGAGCGTGGCGGGAGGATTTCCCGTTGCAGCGCCTCTCGACTCCGGCCCCAACTATATCGGATCCCCTCGGCGGAGCGGAATGAAATGGTTCCCGCCCACGCTCACCTGACGCCCCGTCAGACCGCGCCGACAGGGCGCCCGGCTACCGCGGCCGGGCCCTCAGGGCGGGCCGCGCCGCCCGCCCTCCGTCGAGCAGCGCCGCTATTCCCTCCGGCGTGGGGCTGTCGAACAGGGACTTCAGCGACACCTCGACGCCGAACTCGTCCCTGATCCGATTGGCCAGCCGGGTGGCGAGCAGGGAATGGCCGCCCAGCGCGAAGAAGTCGTCCTCGCCGGAAACCGGGCCGCATTCCAGGAGCTCCGAGAATATCTCCCCGAGGACGGCTGTCCGCATTTCGGGACGGGGCGGGCCGGGGCGCCTTTGCGCCGGTCCCCCCGGCGAGCCGCCGGAGACGGCCGACGCGGAGCCGGCCACCACCCGGGCGGCCGTCCCACGATCGGCCGACCCGTGATCAGCCGGTCCGTGATCAGCCGGTCCGTGATCAGCCGGTCCGTGGTCGGCCAGGTCGGCGGCTCCGGGAGCGGGCTGCCCGGCTCCGGGAGCGGGCCCGGCTCCGGGGGCGAGGTGCTCGGCCAGACCCGCCGGGGTCGGCCGTTCGAACAGCGCCCGCAGCGGCGGCTCGGCCCCCAGCTCGGCCCGGATCAGCGCGGTCACCTCGCCGGCGCGCAGTGAGGTGCCGCCCAGGTCGAAGTAGCTGTCGTCGATGGCGACCTCGGGCACCGCCAGCACCCGGGCGAAGATCCCGCAGAGCACCCGCTCCACCGGGGTCCGGGGAGCCCGCCCGGCGGCCGCGCGGCCGGGCTTCGGCAGGGCCCCGCGGTCCAGCTTCCGGTTGGGATTGAGCGGCATCCTGTCGAGCTGGACGAAGGCCCACGGCACCATGTAGTCGGGCAGCGCCTCGGCCACGTGCGCGCGCAGCGCGGCCTGGTCCACCGGGCCGGACTCCGACACGACGTACGCGACCAGACGCTTGGCGCCCGGGCGGTCCTCCACCGCCAGGACGGCCACCTGCGCGACGGCCGGATGGCTGCGCAGCACCGTCTCGATCTCGCCGAGTTCGATCCGGAAGCCACGGATCTTCACCTGGTGGTCGACCCGCCCGAGGAACACCAGGTGGCCGTCCCCGGTCCAGCGCACCAGGTCACCGGTGCGGTACATCCGGCTGCCCGGCCCGTCGAACGGGTTGGCGACGAAGCGCGCGGCGGTCGCGGACGGACGGTTCAGGTATCCGCGGGACAACTGCTCGCCCGCGAGGTACAGCTCGCCGACCACGCCGGCGGGCACCGGCTGCAGCCGGCCGTCCAGCACGTACCCCCGCATGTTGCCGATCGGCCGGCCGAGCAGCGCCTCCGCCGGCCAGTCCGCGCCCCTGGCGGGGAAGGAGTGGGCGATCGCGAGATGGGTCTCGGTCGGACCGTAGTAGTTGTCGAGCCGGCGCCGCTCGGGCTCGAAGAAGGCCTTGAGCCGGGGCGAGAGGGTCAACGCCTCGCCGCCCTGGGCGATCATCCGCAGTTCGGGCAGCCGGACGCCGGTCCGCTCGGCGGACTCGCACAGCGCGTCGAGCACCAGGTTCGGCAGATTCATGTCGTGGACGTCGTGGTCGGCCAGCCACCGCGCGAAGAGGTCGACATCGCGCCGGACCTCCTCCGGCGGCACCACCAGGGCGCCGCCGCTGGTGGTGGCGAACAGCACCTCGAAGGCGGAGGTGTCGAAGCTGAGCGAGGAGAACTGGGCCATCCTCCCGGGCGTGAGCGTGGTCTCGTACCAGGTCAGCAGGCTCACCAGGGAGGCGCCCGGCATGACCACCGCCTTCGGCCGGCCGGTGGAGCCCGAGGTGTAGATGACGTAGACGGGGTGCTCGGGCCGCAGCGGCGCCAGGCGGTCGGCGTCGGTGAGGTCGGTCGCCGGCAGGTGTCCGGCGTCGACCGGTTCGGTGAGCGTGAGCACCGGGGCGGCGTCGCTCTGCATGAACGCGATGCGGTCGGCCGGGTAGCTCGGGTCGATCGGCAGGTAGGCGCCGCCCGCCTTGAGCGTCGCCCACAGGGCCACGATCACGTCGACCGAGCGCTCCATCATCAGCGCCACCACCGACTCGGGCCCGACGCCGTGGCCGACCAGGTACCGGGCGAGCTGATTGGCCCGGGCGTTGAGCTGGGCGTAGGTGAGCACCGTGTCGCCCATCTGCACGGCCGGCAGGTCGGGGGTCCGCCCGGCCTGGGCCTCCAGCAGGTCCGGCAGGGTCCTGCGCGGCACCTCGAACGGCGGGCTGTTGCGGTTCCACTCCACCAGGAGCCGGTGGCGCTCGGCGGGGTCGAGGACGTCGATCCCGCCGACCTTTCCGGTGGGGTCGGCGGCCACGGCGGTGAGCACGCGCAGCAGACGTTCGCCGATGGTCCGGGCGGTCGCCCGGTCGAAGAGGTCCGTCCGGTAGGTGAGGGTCAGCTCGACGCCGCCGGGCGCGCCGTCCTCGCCGAAGCGCTCGGCGAAGGCGAAGGCGAGGTCGTGCCGGGCGGGGTGCGGGGTCGTCCCGTGGGGCTGCGCGTCGACGCCGGCCAGGGACGCCGGGGCCCGGTCGGTCCCCGCGGTGACCAGCACCTGGAAGAGCGGGTGCCGGGCGAGCGAGCGGGCCGGGTTGACGGCGCCCACCAGCAGTCCGAAGGGGATGTCCAGGTCGGCGTAGGCGTCCAGGCCGGTCTCCCGCACCCGGCCGAGCAACTCGGCGAAGGTCGGGTCGCCGGAGACGTCGGTACGGAGCACCAGCAGGTTGGCGAAGGGCCCGACCACGTCGTGCAGGTCGGCGTCGGTGCGGCCCTCGGCGCGGGTGCCGAGGGGGATGTCCTCGCCCGCGCCGAGCCGGTTCAGCAGCACCGCGACGGCGGCCTGGACCACCATGAACATGGTGCTCCGGGCCGCCCGGGCCACCTCCGCCAGGCGCCGGTGCGTCTGCGCGTCGAGCCGGAGACCGACCTCCTCACCCCGGTGCGTGGCGACGGCCGGGCGCGGCCGGTCATACGGCAGGGCCAGCTCGTCGGGCATGCCCGCGAGCAGTTCCGCGCGGGCCTTCAACCGCGCGGCCACGGCCGGGTCGGCGCCGCCGGCCGCGGCCGCGAACCGGCTCTGGCGGTGCGCGAAGTCGGTGAATCGGGCGGGCAGTTCGGCCCAGTCCGGCGCACCGCCCCGGGAGCGGGCGGCGTAGGCCGTGTCGAGGTCGCGGGCGAGCAGTCCGAGTGAGGTCTCGTCGACGGCGATCCGGTGGGTCAGCAGGAGCAACAGGTGGTCGTCCGGGCCGAGTTCGAGCAACCAGACCCGCAGCGGGATCTCCGCGGCGAGATCGAAGCCGTACGTCGTCAGGGCGGCCAGCCGGGCCTCGAGTTCCTCCTCGGCGATCCGTTCGACCTGGAACGCCACACCGGCGTCGACCACCCGCTGCCCGGTGACACCGTCGGTCTCCCCCTGGACCGTGCGCAACGCCTCCTGCCGCGCGGCCACGTCGTCCACCGCGGCCCGCAGCGCCTCCCGGTCGAGCGAACCGCGCAGGCGCAGCGCCAGGGGGAGGTTGAAGCTCGCACCGGGCCCCTCCAGCCGTTCCAGGAAGCGCAGGCCCTGCTGGGCGGAGGTGAGCGGAAGGCGGGCGCCGTCCGGCGCGGTTCCCCGGGGGGCGGCGGTGTCCGCCGGCACCGCCAGGGCGGCCAGCGCGTCGAGGTCCGGGGCGTCGTAGAGGTCCCGGACGCTCAGTGTCACGCCGAGCTCGGCCCGTGCCCGGCCGGCCAGCCGAACGGCCTTCAGCGAGTCACCGCCGAGGCCGGGAAAGGAGTCCTCCCCACGCACCGCGGCCACACCCAGAACCTCCGCCAGAAGCTCGCGGAGCGCTCGCCGAGCACTGTCGCCCACGCCGACCCCCACCTCGTGTAGATAAGCTCGTTCACCGCCGTCGAGCTGCGAGAACACACCCGCTGACGGTCAGAATAAGTCGCCCCGGAACGCCTCCATCGGCACCA
This sequence comes from Kitasatospora sp. NPDC022785, assembly GCF_055561295.1. Lineage (NCBI taxonomy): Bacteria > Bacillati > Actinomycetota > Actinomycetes > Kitasatosporales > Streptomycetaceae > Kitasatospora > Kitasatospora sp. NPDC022785. The sequence continues at coordinate 158,250 of NZ_JBVHHB010000011.1, forward strand.
TCGGCGGCAGAGCGGAGGCAATATCCGCTCCGCCGCCTCGGCCCGGTCCGCCGGGGCTCCGGCGCGAGGCCGGGCAGGACCTAAGGCACGGTGCACGTCAGCTGCCGCTGCACCATGACGGTTCTGGGCGGGAGGGCGTGGCGCACCAGGTTGAGCACGGAGAAGCGGGGCGGTTCGCCGCTCGCCCCGGCGATCCGGCGCACCAGGCCGAGCGTGCGCAGCAGGTGGATGGCGCGCAACGCCGCGGCGGCGGGGCCACCGAGCAGGCCGACGGCCTGGTCCACCGTCCACGGGTCGGCGTCGGCCAGACGACGCAGCCCCTCGGTGTCCTCCACCGGCAGCGCGGCCACCGTGCGGGCGAGCCAGGCGGTCAGCGAGTCGTCGGCGTTGACCAGGGCGTTGGTGAGCATCGCCGGCAGGCCGGCCGCGGGGTCCAGGAGCTGGGCGGGCTCGTAGAGCAGCAGCCAGGAGGCCGCGGCCTCCAGAACTGCGGGAACGCCGTCCAGGTGCCAGCAGATGCGGGCGATCGCGGCGGTCACCTCCATGTCCGCGGCGGTCTCCAGGTAGAGCTGCGCGCAGCGCGATCGCATGAACTCCACCGCCGGGTACGCGGCGAGGTCGGCGTCGCGGGCCTCGCCGCGGGCCCACTCCGGCACGGCGAGCGGGAAGACCGGGAAGACCGGGTCGCCGGCGGTCGGCGAGGTCTCGCAGGTCTCGTACAGCACCCGCAGTCCCGGACACCGGCTCAGCATGAGACGCAGCATCAGCTCGTCGTCCTGGTCGAGGTCCCGGCCGTCGACGGTGAGCAGGATGTCGTTCTTGGCCAGGACGGCGGCCAGGTCGTCGAGGGCGGGCTCACACCCCAGGAGACCGGCGATCCGGCCGAGCAGGGTGTTCGCGGGGTCGCGCGGATCGTCGACGACCGGCCCGGGGCCGTCCAGTTCGATGCAGACGGCCGGCATCCGGCCGCTCTGGTGCAGCACGCTGGCGACCTCGTGGATCAGGCGGGTCTTGCCGACGCCGGGCATGCCCACGACCTTGACCAGCCGGTGTCCGGAGGACTCCAGCATGGCGGTCAGCGTGGCCGTCTCGCGCCCGCGGCCGATGATCGGGCCCAGGGGGGCGGGCGGTGCGATCAGCTCGTCGATGAGCGTCTCGCCGACGAAGGGGCCGGCCGCCGCCTCGAGTTCGGCCCGGCGGGCCTTGCTCAGCCGCAGGGCGTCGGCGAGCAGCCGGATGGTCTGGATCCTCGGGGTCCTCGTGCGTTCCAGCTCCAGGTCGCGGATGGCCCGGACACTGATCGTGGAGATTTCGGCAAGCTGCCGCTGGGTCATCCCCACGCGCTTTCGCGCATTTCGCAGCAGGACACTGAACTGTGCGTTCTGCACATGGTTGGCAGTGATTTTGAACACGCTCCAGAGATTGCCGTCCGATTCGCTGGGATCGGCCGGACGGATGGGTCTAGATCGTCACCGCACCCCCTCGGGCGGACCACAGCACTGGCCGGCCCGGACGGAATGCGCCGATCTCACCGATTTCATGGAGATCACATGGGATTCCGCATCGGCCATTCGGCTCGCAGCCACGTCCGCCAGAAATGACACGCAGAGGGATTCGGTCATCGCAACGGCCTGCTGCGGAGATATTTGAATCGACCCCGAGCTCTCGGGGAACCTTTGACCACCGGAGGTGGCTCATGCGCGGCGCATGGCCACCGAATGACAGAGCGCCGTCCCCAGAACGATTTCTCCGGCCTTCCGCCTGACGGACCAAATGTCGGTTTTGCCCGGCATGACACTTCCCCCGTTCCGGCAACCTGACGGCGCTCACCGCAGTTCGTGCGGCATCAGATGACAACACATGACGGGTACACAAGGAAAGCTCCTGGCTCGATCGGAGCCGTCCCGAGCGGCTCGCCAAACACCCTTGATCGCCCCCAGAAGCGCACATCCCCGGCATATCTCCGGCCGCGTGATACGCCCGCTTTACACCGTCTCGTCAGGCCCCGGCGAGCCCGGTTGTGAGTGCCGCGTGCCGCTCCACAGCCGGGATCCTCACGTTCCGGGCCATCCGGAGGGGCTCGTTCCGGCCAGCCGGGAGAGGAATCTTCCGCAGTCTCGGAGGGCGTCTCGCCGTCACGTCCGCATGGTGGACAACCGTTTGCGGCCATCGGCCGCACCGTGATTGTCTGAAGCGGGCCGGAGGACGCGCCCAATTCCTTTGGCGTACCCTCGGGCATTTTTCGCTCGTACACGCAGAACGGCGGTGCCGATGATTTCGGCACCGCCGTTCGGGGAATGCGTTGTTACCGGCCCGCCCCGGGTCGGTCGCTGTCGCCGGCACCCCCGGCGACAGCCGTGAACGTGTGGACGTCACCGAAGGAGCAGTACGGGTCGGGCGTCCGGCCCGCCAGGACGTCGGCGGAGATCCTCCGGATCCCCGCGTCACCGGGGAAGGCCGGTGACGGCCAGGCCAGGACGACCTCGTTGAGGCCGTCGCACACGATCTCGCCGGGCAGCGAGATCCCGTGGCGCTCCCACCGGGCGCCGCCCGACACGATGGCGACCGGCCGGCCGTTCACCTCGACCGACACCTGCCCCCCGGCGCCGGCCGGGTGCGGTGTCCGCCAGGTGACGTCCAGCTCGACCGGCCGTCCGGCCTCACCCACGAAGAAGAACACCGATCGGGCCGAGAAGGCCTTGTAGTAGTTCCGCTCGTACGCCGGGGCACCGGGGGTCGACCACTGGAGCTCCAGTGCCTGGCGGCCGGCCGAGTTGTACGAGGGATCGAGCAGGTCGACCTTCCGGAGTCCGACCGAATGCTCGTCGATCCACACCTTCTCGACCTGCCGGCGGACGTCCTGGCCGTCCTTCGCCAGTACGTTGGCGATCGATCCCGTGATGAGCGGATCGAGATACTGGCGGACATTCACGAAGAGGTAGCGCTGGATCTGCGGTGAACCGGCCTTCAGCAGCTTCTCCGCGGACGCGCACATCAGCATCGGGGTGCGCCGGGCCTGCAGTTCCAGATAGGCCGACATGAGCGGCGCGAGCCGGTCGGAAAGGCCGACCGAGCGCTCGATCGAGTGCTCGACCAGTTCCCCGTCCTGCCACCAGTGCGCGTTGTGGACGGCGGCCAGGAAGAGCGTCTCCGCCTCCGATCCGGCCTCCGGCCCGGGTGCCTCGGCGAGCAGCTCCCGCCAACCCACCGCGGTCTCCTTGAACGCGCCCAGCAGCGCGGCGGCCGCGGCCGCCATGGTCACGCGGATGCCCTCCGCGTTGAGGTGGCAGTAGTCGATGAAGAGCCGCCGGTCCGGAATGCCGCCGCCGAGGTGCTCGCGGAACAGCTCCGGCGAGTCGACCAGCAGGCCGCCGTGCCGCTCGGCGCCCTCGCGCAGGGCCGCGAGGACCGGCGCGGTGCTCCGCGGGGCGTAGACCACGGTGGTGTCCCAGATCTGGGCGTCCCGGGCGGCCTCCAGCGCGGCCCGGGCCGCGTCCTCGTCGCCGGCGGCCCGGGCGCAGTCCGCCAGGACGTAGTGGCCGGCCGCGTTGGTGCCCTGGTCGAGTTCGACCATCCGGCGGGCGGCCTCGGCCGCCTCCCCGAAGCGGCCCTCGGCCAGCGCGGCCCGGGCCGTCCCGTACAGGGCCACCCACCGCGGGTTGCCGTCGGCCGGCAGGTGGGCGGCGTTCGCCACCGGGTCGCGCCAGTCGGCCAGGTTGAACTCCGGGGCGATCCACAGCACCGGCACACCGCGCTCCGCGTAGAACGCGGAGACCTCGTCGACGATCTCCTCGGAGGTCCGCCGGACGAACTCCTCCGCGTGCTCCCGGTACCCGGCAGGGCCCCGCTCGCGCACCGCCGCCGCCAGCACTCCGCGCTCCAGCGGCTCGGTCGGCAGCTCGTAGCGCCAGTTGTTGCCGCAGAAGAGCACCACCGCGTCGGGCTCCAGCACGGCGGCGGCCAGGGCGAGGTCCTTGATCTCCCGCCCCAGCGAGGTACGGGCCAGGTCGACGACCTCGACCTCGCCGGGCCCCAGACGGGACTCCAGCAGCGCCGCCAGCACCCCGGCGGGGGTGTAGGCCGGGTCGTACAGGAAACCGCGGGCCACCGACTCGCCGAGGAGCAGCACCCGCCGGCCGCGCGCCTTGGGCGGGATCTCACCCGCGTTGGCCCACATGGGCCACTCCAGCCGCCGCTCCTGGTCGCGGACGAACGGCCCGTCGCCGCCGGTGCGCTGCCAGATCCCGACCCGCTGCACGTCCGGCGGCCCGGCCGATGCGCCCGGCGCCGGTGCGGGGCCGGGCGGGTCGGTGGAGAGCAGCCGCAGCAGCTGTGCCAGCCGCGCGCCGTCGTCGGTCGAGAGCTGCCGCGCCAGTTCATCGGCGAAGAACTTCAGGGAATCCGAAGGTCGGTCCATGGGCCCGTTCCTGTTCAGAGGAGCGTGTAGACGAGGTGGTCGACCGCTTCGCCGGCCAGCGGCGTGGGAATCGCGGTCTCCAACTCCCACAGCAGCGGAATCGACGAACGGTCCAGAACGAAGTCCTCGATCACCAGAAGGTCGATCTGGCTCTTGACGAAACACCTGATGGCGTCGAGCGGAGTGCACACGATCGGTTCCCCGCGCACGTTGAACGAGGTGTTGAGCAGGATCGGGCACCCGGTCTGCCGGTGGAACTCGCCCAGCAGCTTCGCGAACCTCGGGTTGCTCCCGCCGTCGACGGTCTGGATCCGGGCCGAGCCGTCCACGTGCGTGATGGAGGGCAGGTCGATCGGGGAGGTCACCTGGTGGGTCTCCAGCATGAACGGAGACGGGTGGTCCAGGTCGAAGTGGTTCTGCGCCTCGGACTCCAGCACGGCCGGCGCGAACGGGCGGAACGACTCCCGCAGCTTGACCAGTTCGTTGATCCGGTCGCGCGTCCCGGCGCCCCGGGGATCGGCCAGGATCGAACGCGCGCCGAGCGAGCGCGGGCCGAACTCCATCCTCCCCTGGAGCCAGCCGACCACCTTGCCCCGGGCCAGCTTCCGGGCCACGTGGGTGATCAACTGCTCCTCCTTGCCCCGGAAGTCCCGGTAGCGCGCGGAGGTGTTCCTCAGCAGCCGGTGCACCTCGTCGCCGGAGCTGGCGGGCCCCAGGTAGACGTGCTCCTGCCGCTTGTGTTCCGGCCGCTCACCGGTCAGCCGTACGTGCGCCACCGCGGCGGCCCCGATCGAACCGCCCGCGTCGCCGGCGGCCGGCTGAACGAACAGTCGTTCGAACGGGCCCTCCCTCAGACAACGGCTGTTCGCCACCACGTTCAGCGCCACACCGCCCGCCATGCAGAGGTTCTCGCTCGGCACCTTCTCGTGCAGGTAGCGCACCTTCTCCAACAGGATGTCCTCCAGGACCACCTGGACGCTGCGGGCCACGTCCAGGTGGAAGGGCTGGAGTTCGGACTCCGGCACCCGGGCCGGCCGGCCGAGCAGCTCGGCCAGCGCCGGCGAGTACATGGACTCCTCCGAGAGGAAGGAGAAGTACTTCATGTTGAGCCGGTACTGCCCGCCCTCGCCCGGCTCGACCAGGTCGCGGATCCGGTCGGCGTAGCGGGGCTCCCCGTAGGGGGCCAGGCCCATGACCTTGTACTCGCCCTCGTTGACCTCGAAGCCCAGGTAGCCGGTGACGGCGCTGTAGAAGAAGCCCAGCGAGTCCGGGAAGTCCACCTGCTCGAAGCGCTCCACGAGGTGCCCGTTGCCGGAGCCGTAGGTGGTCGTCGGCCAGTCGCCGACGCCGTCCACGGTCAGGATGGCCGCCTCGTCGAAGCCGGAGAAGTAGTAGCTGCTCGCCGCGTGCGAGAGGTGGTGGTCGACGATCTCGACCGGGCCCTCGTACCCGGTCACCGTGCGGAGCACGTCGATCGGCGGGGTCCTGGTCATCCGGTCCTGGATGTCGCGGCGGCGCTTGGCCGGCACGCCGGGCATCAGGCCCATCCAGATCTGGCGGCCCAGCTTCTGCACCGGGTCCTCGTAGTAGCCGATGGCGTCGACGTCGGCGAGGCTCAGCCCGGCCTCGTCCAGGCAGTAGCGGAGCGCGTTCCGGGGGAACGACTTGTCGTTCTTGACCCGGGTGAACCGCTCCTCCTGGACCGCGGCGACCAGCTTGCCGTTGCGGATCAGGCAGGCCGCCGAGTCGTGGTAACCGGCCGATACGCCCAGGACGTTGACGTCCGAGGCGGGCTGGCGCCGGGGGGTGACACTGGTGGACATTCGGTTTCCTTCCGCTTTCACCACTGCGCCAGGTGGTCGTCGATCAGCTGGCCGATCTCCCGCAGGGGCTCGCGGCCGGTGATCTCCAGGTGCCCGCAGTCGAGGTCGTACTGCAGGATCTCGCCGTCGACGAACGCTCCCCACGTCTGCGCGCCCGAACGGTCGCTGGTCCGGGTGGCGTTGAAGAACAGCAGGTCGCCGGAGAATCGCTCCCCGGCGTGGTAGTGCAGGAACGCCTCGCAGTTGCCGACGGTGGTGGCCGCGACGGTGGAGGCCTGCTTCCACTCCAGCATGCCGAGCACCGGGTCGTGCGCGCGGAGCAGGTCGACCAGCTCCTCGTGGCTCGCCGGGTCGGCCAGGCCGTCGGCGCGGTGGCCCAGCAGGACCTCCATCACCCAGCGGCTGTCCGCCTCGGCCGGCCGGAACTCCTCGGGCAGCGGCCGGGCGTCCAGCAGGGCCAGCGTCGCGACCTCCTCTCCCGCCGCCTCCAGGCGGACGGCGACCAGGTACGCCAGCACCCCGCCGAACGAGCAGCCCATCAGGTGGTAGGGCCCGTGCGGCTGGAGCTCGCGGATCGCCGCGACGTGGGAGTCGGCCATCTCGGCCATGGAGGCCGGCTTCACCCCGTCCGCGAGCTGGGTGGACTGCAGGCCGATCACCGGGCGGTCGTCGTCGAGGTGCGGAAGGATCGGGGAGTAGGTCCAGCTCAGGCCCGAGGCCACCGGCAGGATGAACAGCGGTTCGCCGACGCCCTCGCGCATGGTGAGGACCGGCTCCATGGGGTTGCCCCGGGTGCGGTTGGTCAGCTGCTGGGCCAGCTGGGCCACGGTCGGCCAGCGGTACAGGTCGCGGATGGTCAGCGGGACGCCGCCGATGTCGGCGATTTCCGTGACGCGGTCGAGGAACATCACGGCGAGCAGCGAGTGGCCGCCGAGGTTGAAGAAGTTGTCGCCGACACCGACGTCCGGGACCCCGAGGATCTCGGCCATCAGCGCGCAGAGCGCCTTCTCGACCGGTGTCCCGGCGGCCCGCACTCCGCCGCCGGTGGCCGTCCAGGCCGGCAGTGCGCGGCGGTCCAGTTTGCCGTTCGGGGTGAGCGGCAGCTCGCTGACCATGATCACGCTCGGGACCATGTAGTCGGGCAGCTGCTCGCGCAGGTCCTCGTGGAGCTCGTCGGCCGTCACACCGTCGTCCGCCGGCACCGCGTAGGCCACCAGGCGCTTGTCACCGGGTACGTCCTCGCGCACGATGACCGCGCCCTGGCGGACCCGGGGGTTGCGGGTGAACACCGCCTGGACCTCGCCCAGTTCGATGCGGAAGCCGCGGATCTTCACCTGGTCGTCGGCCCGGCCGATGTAGTCCAGCCCGCCGTCCGGGCTCCAGCGGGCCAGGTCGCCGCTGCGGTACATCCGCTCACCCGCGCCCTCGAACGGGCAGGCCACGAAGCGCTCCGCCGTCAGGCCCGGCCGGTTCAGGTAGCCGCGCGCCAACTGCGGCCCCGCCACGTACAGTTCGCCGACCACGCCGACCGGCACCGGGCTCAGCCGCTCGTCCAGCACGAACATCCGCAGGCCGGCCAACGGCCCGCCGACCAGGCTCCGGCCGACCGAGCCGGCCACCGTCGGCGCGTCCAGCGCCAGGTAGGTGGCGTGGATGGTGGTCTCGGTGATGCCGTACATGTTGACCAGCGTCACCCGGTCGTCCGGGTGCCGGTCGTACCAGGGCGAGATCTGGGCGAAGTCGAGCGCCTCTCCCGCGAAGATCACGGCGCGCAGCGCCAGTTGGGGGGTGCTCCTGGCGTCCTCCGGGATCAGCGGGTAGAAGGCCGAAGGGGTCTGGCACAGCACGGTGACCCGCTCCCTCGCCACCAGGGCCAGGAAGTCCTTCGGCAGGCGCGACACCTCGTACGGGACGCTGACCAGGGTGCCGCCGTGCGCGAAGGCGCCCCACATCTCCCACACCGACACGTCGAAGGCGTAGGAGTGGAACCAGGTCCACACGTCGTCGCCGCCGAAGGCGAACTGCTCGCGGGTGGCCTCCAGGATCGCGACCACACTGCTGTGCGCGATGGTGACGCCCTTGGGGCGCCCGGTGGAGCCGGAGGTGTAGATCACGTACGCCGGGTGCCCGGGCAGCAACGGCGTGGTGCGCTCGGCGTCGGTCAGGTCGGCCGCGTCCCCGGCGGCGAGGTCCGCTTCGACGGCGCCGCCGCCGAGCAGGACCGGGGCGTCCTCGAACTTCGGCGGCAGGGACGCCGAGGCGGCGCCGTCCGTGACCACCAGGGCGGGCCGTGCCTCCTCGAAGAGGGTCGCGATGCGCTCGGCCGGGTACGCGGGGTCGACCGGCAGGTAGGCCGCGCCGGTCTTGAGGACCGCCAGCAGCGCGACGGCCAGGTCGGCGGAGCGGTCGAGCAGCACCGCGACGCGCTCCTCGGGGCCCGCGCCCCGGGCGCGCAGCAGCCGGGCCAGCCGGTTGGCCCGGGCGTTCAACTCCCGGTAGGTGACGCGGGTCTCGCCGTCCACCACGGCGGTCGCGTCGGGCCGGCCGGCGGCCTGTGCCTCGAACAGCCCGACCAGGGTGGCGGTGGGCTCGGCCCCGAGGGTGCCGCTCCACTCGGTGAGGACCCCGCGCTCGCGGGCGTCCAGCAGCGCGATCTCCCGGATCGGAGTGTCGGGGTCGGCCGCCACCGCCTCCAGGACCAGCCCCAGGCGCTCGGCCGCGGCACGGACCGTCGCCTCGTCGTAGAGGTCGGTGCTGCCCTCGACCGTGACGGCGAGCCGGTCCGGGAGACCGTGCTCGGTCCGCTGCCGGCTGAAGCCGATGGAGAGGTCGAACTTGGCGGTGCCGATGTGGACCGGCTCGGCGCTGACGGTGAGTCCGGGCAGGTCGAGAGGGTGGTCACCGGCCTCCTCCAGGGTCAGCAGCACCTGGAAGAGCGGGTTGCGACTGGTGGAGCGCTCCGGGTTGAGCTCCTCGACGACCCAGTCGAGCGGGACGTCCTGGTTGGCCCAGGCGGCGATGTCGGTCTCGCGCACCCGCTGGAGCAGCGCGCGGAAGGACGGGTTGCCCGCGGTGCTGGTCCGCAGCACGACGGTGTTGACGAAGAAGCCGACCAGGTCCTCCAGCGCCTCGTCGGCCCGGCCCTCGACCGGCACGCCGATCGGGACGTCGTCGCCGGCCCCGGTCCGCGACAGCAGGACGGCGGTCGCCGCCTGGACCACCATGAACAGCGTGGTCCCGGTCTCCCGGGCGATCTCCAGCAGCCGGGAGTGGACCTGCCGGGAGCAGCTGACGGTGTGCGCCACACCCTGGTACGAGGCGGTGAGGGGCCGCGGGCGGTCCGGCCGGATCAGCGCCTCCTCCGGCAGACCGGCCAGCGCCTCTCGCCAGTGGGCCAGCTGCTCGGCGGCCTCGCTCGCAGGGTCCGAGGGGGTGCCGAGGAAGTCGCGCTGCCACGCGGCGTAGTCGCTGTACTGCACCGGCAGCGGCTCCTGGTCCGGGGCCCGGCCCCCGGTCCGCGCCCGGTAGGCCACGGCCAGGTCGCGGAAGAGCGGCCCTTCCGAGGAGCCGTCGGTGGCGATGTGGTGGACGACGAGCAGCAGCACGTGCGTCCGCTCGCCCAGGGCGAGGAGGTGCGCCCGGAAGGGAAGGTCCTTGGCGAGGTCGAACGGCACCCGGCCGAGCCGGACGAGGGTCTCGGCGGCGCCCGCCTCGTCGGCCTCGGTCACCGGGAGTTCCACGCCGCCGTCCCCGATGTCGAGGACCCGCCCGCAGAGGGTGCCGTCGACGACCTCGAAGACCGTTCGCAGGGGCTCGTGGCGGGCGACCACGTCGCCCAGCGCGAGCCGGAGGGCCTCCCGGTCCAATTCCCCCACCAGCCGCACCGCGCTCGGCACGTTGTAGGTGGGGGACAAGCCTTCCTGCCGACTCAGAAACCACAGGCCTTGCTGCCTGACGGAGGGCGAGAACACTGTTGAGCTCCAATTCCTCACGCCGGGCGACTGGCGTCTCCGCCTCCCATTGCCCGGTTCCATTCGAGACGTCAGATTGACAACGCTAGGGGCCTCGGCCGGTGGATTGCGGCACCTTCGGGGGCAGAAAGCAGGTGCCTGCGAACAGGTGACGACCGGCCCCGGGAAAAGCCGGGGAATTCCCGATTCCCGGCCTTCCCGGCCCTTCCCGGCACGGAACGGCCGATCAGATCAGCACGGGACCGCGGCCGTTGCGGTGGGCGGCGCTGCGCCTGCTGTCGAGGTGCACGTACACCCGGTGCAGCCAGCGGTCACGACCGTCGTAGCGCGGGGTGAAGTCGCTACGGCCGTGCACCACCAGGCGGTTGTCGATGAAGACCAGCTCGCCGGGCGCCAGGGTCAGTGAGGAGGAGACCTTGGTCAGCACCGTGCCCAGCCGCTCCATGGCCCCGGCGGCCTCGTCGTCCAGCGCGGTGGTGGCGTTGAAGTCGACCCGGATGTCCGGGTCCCGGACGTTGCCCCCGAGCACCGGGTGCGGCGCCGTGGCGTCGCCCGAACCGAAGGACGGCGGCGCCTCGGTGACGAAGCGGGGGCTGTTGAGGACGGCGAGGTCCGCGTCGTCGAGCAGCGGCAACGCCTCGCGGATCGAGGAGACCAGGGTGCCGGCGCGGCCGTCCCGGTCGGCGCGCAGGCACAGCAGGCCGACCAGGTCCGGGCGGTAGGGGTGGAAGGCGTTCTCGTTGTGCAGTTCCAGCGGGACCGAGCCGGCGTTGCTCTGGGACCCGGCGAGCGAGCGGACCGGGACCACGTCCTGGACCAGGGCGCCGTGCTTCTCGTCGCGGTAGGCGATCACCTCGCCGAGCTGCTGGGCCAGCAGCATCGCCGCCGCGGAGGGGACCGCCGGGATCCGCTGGACCGAGTCCTTCACCGTCGGGGTGTCGGGCAGGGCGCTCTCGTCCACCGGCAACCCGGTGATCGACAGGATGCCGGCCACCCCGGCGTCCTGTCGCAGTCCGCGCAGCGCCTCGATCAGCCGGACCGGCAGCCGGCAGCTGAGCCGGCGGGCCTCGACCAGCCAGTCGGGGTCGTCGAGCAGCCCCGGCGGGGTCCGGACGAGCTCCTCGGCCAGGCCGCGCAGGACGGCGCGTTCCTCGGTGGTGAGTGCCAGGCGAATCGCGTCCACGGACACGGGCCCGGGCTCGGATGCAAGGGCGGTCACACTGCTGCCTCTCGTCTGGTGGTGCGGGAGCGTCACGGCTCGAGCCGGCTTCGCAGTTGCCGGACGTCGACCTTGCCGTTGGCGGTCAGGGGGAAGCGGTCGACCGTCACGAAACTCTCGGGGATCATGTACGCGGGCAGGCGCCCGCCGAGGTGCTCGCGCAGGCTCGCGGCCTCGGGCGCGGCCCCCGTCTCGGGCAGCACGAAGGCGGCCAGGCTCTGGGTCCGGGCGTCCGGGTCGGCCGCGATCACGACGACCTCGGCGACGCCGGGGTGGCGGCGGAGCTGCTCCTGGATCTCCCCCGGCTCGACCCGGTAGCCACGGATCTTGATCTGGTGGTCGACCCGGCCGAGGAACTCCAGCGAGCCGTCCGGCAACCAGCGGGCCCGGTCGCCGGTCTTGTAGAGGCGCGCGCCGGGCGGGCCGTACGGGTCGGGCAGGAAGCGCTCCTCGGTCAGCTCCGGCCGGTGCAGATAGCCGCGTGCCACGCCCACACCGCCGATGTGGACCTCGCCCGCGACACCGACCGGGAGCGGCTCGAGCCGGTCGGTGAGCACGTACATGGTGGTGTTCGGGATCGGGTCGCCGAGCGGCACCAGGACGTTGCCCGGTGGCTCGGTGACGACGTACCCGGAGTTCCCGATGGTGATCTCGGTGGGGCCGTACTCGGTCGCGACGGCGGTGCCGTCGGGGCCCGCCGCGGCGATCCAGCGGCCGGCCAGGTCGGCGGTGAAGGCGTCGCCGGCCGCGATCGCGATCCCGGCGAGGTCCCGGGTCTCCTCCGGGGTGAGGTCGAGGCTGAGCAGGTCCAGCTGGCCCGGGGTCATCTTCAGGAAGCTGTACGGCCCGCCGGCGACCAGGTGCTCGCCCAGGTCGGCGATCGGCAGCGGGTCCGGGAGGAGGTGGACCGGCTGACCGGCGAGCAGCGGGCTGAACAGGTTCGGGATGCCCAGGTCGAAGGAGATCGAGGAGAAGGCGGCGGAGCCACCGGTGCCCCGGCCGGCGTACGCGGTGGCCGCCCACAGCAGGTAGTTGGCCAGGCCCCGGTGCTCGACCATCACGCCCTTGGGCGCGCCGGTGGAGCCGGAGGTGTAGATGACGTAGGCGAGCCGGTGCGGGTCGGCCGGGGTGTCGGGGAGGCCGGACGGCCGGGCGTCGATCGCGGCGCGGTCCCCGTCCACGAGCACGCTCCGGACGCCGTCCACCGGTTCGAGCAGCGGCAGCTGCGCGGTCTCGGTGAGCACCGTCTCGCAGCCGGCGGTCTCGACCATCAGCCGGAGGCGCTCGGGCGGCAGGTCGGGGTCGAGCGGCAGGTAGCCGGCGCCGGAGCGCCACACCCCGATGAGGGCGGGCAGCAGGTCCGGGCCTCGGCGCAGGCAGACCCCGACCAGGGTGTCGGGTTCGGCGCCGAGGTCCCTCAGGTGGTGGGCGATCCGGTTGGCCCGCTCGTCGAGCTCGCGGAAGGTCAGGGTGCCCTCGTCCGAGCGGACGGCCACCGCGTCCGGGGTGCGGCGGGCCTGGGCGTGGATCAGCGCGTCGACGGTGTCCGTCCCGCGGTCGACCGTGCCACCGGACGCCCAGGTGTGCAGCACCAGTTGCCTCTCCCCGGCCGGGAGCCGGGCGGCCAGGGCGTCGCCGTCGGGTGCCGCGGCCATGGCCTCCAGGACCAGCCGGTACATCGCCGCCAGGACGGCGAACCGGGCGGGCGCGACGCTCTCGGCGCGGGCCGTCAGCCGCAACCGTCCGTCCTCGGGGGCGACCAGCAGGCCGTACGCCGTCCCGGGCCCGGCGGCCGCGGCGAACAGGACCCGGTCGGGGCGGGTCGCGCCCCGGCCGGCCGGGGCGGCGGCGATCTCCTCGCCGGAGCGCAGGTCCTTGACGACCTGCTGGAGCAGCTGCCGCCAGGTCTCGGCGTCCCGGTGCACCTCGACGGCGACGGGCCGCTCGTGCTCGGGGAGGCTGACGTCGGTGCTCAGCCCGTGGTCCGCGGTGAGCGTGCCGAGCACCTTGACGTGCGCGGCGACCAGCACCTCGCCGACGGTCGCCCCGCAGGTCGCGGCCAGTGCGCCCAGGCCGTCGGCGAGATCGCCGAACTCCACGACGGTCTCGGCGGGTTCGCCCGCGGCGTGCCCGGGCTGCCAGGCGGTGGGCAGGGTCAGTGTGACGGTCAATGCGGTCTCTCCTCGTGGTCGCACCGCGGCACGCGCGCGACGTGCTGTCTACTGGTAGGCCGGAGTCGCCCGCGCGGGCAGTTCCTCGCCGGGGCGGACGCCGGACAGCGCGTGAGCCGCGATCGCGTCGGCGTCCCGGACGTAGTCGCCCCACGGACCGGGGCGGCCGAAGCCGACCTGGGTGAACCAGCGCGTGTTCTCGGTGGGTACGCCGAGGACGTACAGGCCGGTGTCGGGCAGGCCCGTGCGGTCCACCGGATGGAACGGGGCCGTGGTGACCGCCACCCCGCCGGTGCGGAAGGCGTGCTGCGCGTCCCGGTTGACGAACTCGGTCCACAGGCCGCGTCCGCGGAGGTTGCGGGTCAGCTCCGCCGGGTCGCGGCCGAGGTCCGGCACCGGGACGCGGGCGTCGACCACGTGGTCGACCGGCGTCCCCGAACCCGCCACCCGGGGCGAGGAGACGGTGAACCGGCCGAGGCCCGGATCGGCGGCGATCCGCACCTCGGGCCCGACCACGCGCAGCACTCCGGCCGCCATCAGCGCCAGCGCCTGCCGCAGCCGCACCGGCGGTGGCCCGGCCACCAGCACCGAGCTGACCGGCACGAACGAGCCGAGGAACGCCTCCCGGTGTGAAGCCGGGTCGAGCCCCCCGAAGTCGACGCACTCGCGCATCACCCAGCGGGTGTCGCGGATGACGTCGAGCGCGGCCATCAGCGGCGACCGGGTGTTGCCGCGCTCGGCCTCCCGGACACTCCCGCGCAGCAGCGCGGCGAGCGTGCGGTCGAACTCCTCCGGCCCCGCGAAGGTCCGCCCGGCGAACGGACGGGCCAGCGCCTCCAGGTCGATCGGGGGCATCCCGGCGACACCGTGACGGGCGGCGATCGTGCGGACGTCCGGCAGCCCGGCGTCGCCGGCGAGGACCACCTCCGCGGTGAACTCCTCGTCGGCGCCCGGCCCGTGCGAGTGGCGCAACGCGGTCGCGTAGTAGACCAGGTCGATCTCGGCGGTCAGCCAGGGCAGCACGTCGGCCGTGAAGTCCAGCACCGGCCCGGCCGCCCGGCTGCGGACCCGGTCCGGGGTGAAGAGGACGGGCTTGAAGGAGTACCCGGGAGGCCGGTTGTTGTCGCCCTTGGCCAGCAGCGGCAGCCCGCTGCGCGAACCGGCCAGCAGGACGGGCTCCGCGCCGCCGGGCCGGTACACCAGCTCGCCGTCCGCGTCCTCGGTGAACCGGCCGCCCCGGCCGACCGTGAGGGCCGCCATGACGTCGTAGAAGGACAGCCCGAGCCCCAGCACGCCCACGGCCGCGCCGGCCGGGATGGCGTCGAGGGACATCTCGGCCGGCGAGTCGCCCCGGATCCAGCCGAGACCGGGGCGGTCCGCGGCGAAGTCGAGAAGCTCCCGCTCGGTGCGCTCCGCCGGCGCCGGCCCGGCGTGGCCGGTGACCAGGACCACCCGGTCCGCGTCCAGGCGGCCCCCGCCGGCCGTGGTCAGGCGGTAGCCGCCACCGCACGGTTCGAGGTCGGTCACGGCAGCGCGCACGCGCGTCAGCCGGACGTGTGCCGGCAGGTGGGCCTCGATCGCGTCCAGGGCGAAACGCAGGTAGCGGCCGTACACCGCCCGGGGCGCGTACCCCTCCGGCCCCGGGTGGCCGGGGACGCCGGCGGACCACCACTGGTCGAAGGTCGGCCCCGCACCGGCCCGGGCCGGCCCGTCGTCCTGGGCGCCGGAGAACGCGGAGATCAGGCCCACCGGCGTGTTCATCAGGAACCACTCCGGCTGGTCGGTGCGGTAGATCCGCCCGCAGCCCACCTCCACCGCGTCGATCAGGTGCAGCTCCACCGGCCGGTCGCCGGGCTGCTCGGTCAGCCGGGCCACCAGGCGCTCGGTCACCGCCAGCCCGCGCGGGCCGCTGCCGACGACGGCTATCCGCCAGGGTCGCGTCAAGGGAATCCCCCTCCCGAGGGCAGAGAAAGTCGGTTCCGGGTGATGCCGGCTCAGGCGTGGCAGGTGAGCGGCTTGCCGCCGTTGTAGACGACCATGTCCCGGTAGGCGGCGGCGGTGTCGATCCTGGCGCCGGGCGGGGTGCCGTCCAGCTCCGCGTACGCGCGGTGCAGGTTGCCGACGATCCGCTCGACGTCCAGCCACGCGAAGTACTCGCCGAGGTCGCTCTCGAACGCGGCCTCCAGCGGGCTCAGCCCGGCGTCCTTGGCCTCGCGGGCGATCTCCTGCACGGTGCGCAGGTAGCCGAGCGCCTCGTCGATCACCTCGGGCCCGCAGACCGGACCGTGGCCGGGGACGATGGTCTGCGCGTCCAGCGGCCGCACCACCTTCTCCAGCACCTCGATCGCCCCGCTGACCGAGCCCATCAGCACGAACGGCGCGCCGCCCTTGAAGAGCAGGTCACCCGCGAACAGCACGGACCGGTCCGGCAGGTGGACGATCGAGTCGTTGGTCGTGTGTGCCGGGCCCCCCACGTACCGCACGTCGCAGCGCAGTTCGTCCGACCAGAGCGTGACCCCGTCGGTGTAGGTGAGGAACGGCGGTGCCAGCTCGAACTCGCCGAAGTCGATCTCGTTCCACACGCCCCGGTTGTACGGCCGCCCGAAGGCCACCACCTCGGCCCGCGCCTGCTCGTGCCCGATGATCGTGGCGCCGGGGAGCAGATAGTTGCCGAAGGTGTGGTCGGCGTGGTGATGGGTGTTCACCAGCGTGCGGACCGGACCCCTGGTCACCCCGGCGACCGCGTCCAGGTAGGCACGCGTCCGGCTCTCGGTGGCGCAGGTGTCGATGCTGATGACGCCCTGCCGGCCGACCAGGAAGGCGGTGTTGTTCAGGAACCAGCTGCCGTCCGGCTGGACGTACGCGAACACGCCCTCGCTGACCTCGACCGTCTGCGGCGCGCCGCCGAGCGTCACTTCCGACCGCCTGCCACGACCGGGACACTGCCCTTGGTGGACGGGAAGCCCGCCAGCTCGGTGCCCAGGCCCTGCGCCGCGGCAATGCGGTAGGCGTACGCGGCCACCGCGACGTCCTGCAGCGGCGAGCCCACGGACTTGAACAGCGTGCGGGCCGGGCGCGGCGCGTCGGCGGGGCGGCTGCACAGCTCGGCGAGCGTGATCACCCGCCCGGTGTCCAGGGTGCCGGCCTTGACGGCGGTGATCGCGTCGCCGGACTCCTCCAGTGCCTGCAGCCGGTCCACCACGATGAGCCCGGGCGCGCGCCAGACCTCGGCGTCCAGCTCCCGCTCCTCGGGCAGGGTCGAGCCGGTGGAGCTGATGTGGACGGTCTCGGGGATCCAGTCCGCGTAGAAGGCCGGGCCGTTGCCACCGGTGTTGGTCGCCACCAGGATCAGGTCGGCGTCCTGCACGGCGGTGGCCCCGTCCGCGACCGGTTCGATCTCCACGCCGAGGCGATCCGAGAGGTCCCTGGCGAACCCGTCGCGCCGCTCCTTGCGCGGACTGTGCACGGAGATCCGCTCCAGGTCCAGCAGTTGGCTGATGACCGTGGCCTGCATGCGTGCCTCGGCGCCGGAACCGATGATCCCGACCCTCCTGGCACCCGGCGCCAGCTTGGCGGCGGCCAGGCAGGCGGTGGAGGCGGTGCGCAGGACGGTGAGGTGGTTGCCGTCCACGGCGGCCAGGAACTCACCGGTACTGATGTCGAAGAGGTTGACCTGGAACCGGACGGTGCTGCCGACCAGGTGGAACTCCTTGTAACCGACCACGCCGAGGCCCGGCAGCGCCGCGGCCATGAGCCGCAGCCAGCCTCCTTCGAAGCGGAGGTTGACCCGCTCGGTGATCGCCGTGTTGCCGGCGTGGTCCTCCCGGTAGGCCTCGTCCAGCGCGTTCAGTACACCCTTGACGTCGGTCGCCCGGCGGACGTCCTGGTCGGTGAGAATGATTGCCATCTTTTCGTCTCTCTCTGGAGCTTGTGCACGCGTCAGCGGCGTCGGTCAGCCGGTCGGTCCCGCGCCCGCCGCCGGCGCACCGCGCAGCAGGGCGGAGACCAGCTCCGACGCCTCGTCCAGCACGAAGTGGCTGGTCGGGTACATGTGCAGCGAGAACGGCCGGGTGGTCTCCCACCGCCAGGCCGCCATGGACTCGTAGGTCACGAAGTGGTCGTGCATGCCGCCGGCGACGGCGATCGGGACGTCCAGCGGCAACCCGGGGGCGTACGGGGCCCGTTCGATCAGCCGGTAGTCCGCCCGCAGCACGGGTTCGAACATCTCCATCAGGTCGGGGTCGCCGAGGACCCCCGGCGCCACGCCGCCGAACGACGCCACCTGTTCGAAGAGTTCCTCACGGGGCAGCAGATGGAGCGGGGACTCGATCGAGCGCACGGCCGGCGCCTCGATCGACGAGACGACCAGCAGCTCCGGCTGCGGCCGGCCCTGCGCGCGCAGCCAGCGCGCGAACTCGAAGGCCACCAGGCTGCCGGAGCAGTGCCCGAACAGCACGAACCGTCCCTGCGTCACCGGTGCCAGGACGCTGCCCAACGTCTCCAGGAGCTCCGGCATCTCCTCGATCGGCGGCTCGTCCAGCCGGTTCTCCCTCCCGGGGAACCGGACGGCGCACAGCTCGGCGCCGGCCGGGAGCCGGTCGGCCCACTCGTTGTAGATCGAGGCCCCGGCACCGATGTGCGGGAAGCAGATCACCCGCACGTCCGGCTCGGCCACCGGGCGCGGCCTGACGACCCACTTCCGGTTGACCAGTGTTCCCCTCATGAGTTCCTCCGCGCGAACAACGTGTAAACATCGGTGCCGCGGTACTCCTCGGGCTGTTCCACCGTGGTCGTCATGCCGTGGACGGTGAACAGGTCGACGGCCGCGGCCAGCCGGCCTTCCCCCTCGACCTCGACGGCCGCCAGCCGGATCCTCGGCCACAGCTCCTCGCCGATGCCGCGCAGCACCTCCAGCTCGAAACCCTCGACATCGATCTTCAGGAAGTCGATGCGGTCGATGCCGAGCCTCGTCGCCGTCTCGTCGAGCCGCACCACCTCGCACGAGACCTTCCGGACCTCCTCGAAGCGGCCGGCCAGGATCTCCTCGGTCTCCTCGACCAACACCGCGCGGCGCTCCTCGTCGTCGAGGCCGGCGGCGACATTCCTGATGTAGGAGCGGACCAGTTCCTTGTCCTCGGCAGGATCCGCGTCGAATCCGGACATCATCGTGTACTGCGGGTAGAAGGTCAGCTCACGCCGCTCCGCAACGGAGCCGACGGCCTGGTTGAGAGCCGTGACGTTGGAAAGCCCCGCGACATTGCCGGAAAGCAACCGGAAGACCTCCGGAGCGGGCTCGAAGGAGAATATCCGGGCGGTCGGCCACTGCTGCGCGGCGAACAGCGCGAACATCCCTATATTGGCCCCGACATCGACGATGACCGGGGCGTCCGGGAGCGGTTTGCCGTCCGGCGGCAGGTAGACCCCGTCCTCGAAGATCTCCTTGTACAGATACTCGGCCTCATGGCGGTTGAGGCACCGCACCACCAGGCCGTTCGGCAGGCGCTGCTCGTACGTCATGTCAGCAACTCCGCCTTGATGACGTCAGCGACCCTGGGATCGGCGAGCAACGGCCCGAACCATTCGACGCCGTAGTCGAACCAGTGCGGTCGCAGGTCCGCGGCCGCCCGGCCCCAGAGCAGCTCGGCGGCGTCGGCCTCCTTCTCGTCCTGGAGCAGCACGACGGGGACGTCGCAGGCCTCCGGGCGGTAGCGGCTCAGCGCCCACGCGAGGCCGGCCGCCACCCGCTGGAGCCGCGCCAGGTCGGCCGCCCCGGTCTCCGCGCCGTACCAGCCCTCCCGGCTCAGCAGGGCGAGTACCTGCTCCGCGTCCTCCTCGCCGCCGAGGCCGAACCGCTTCACCACCAGGGCCAGCCGGCGGCGCAGCGCGAGGTCGAAGTCGACCGGCGAGCCGGGCAGGGCGGGCGGCTTGATCAGCACCACCCGGTCCACCTCCCGTGCGTGCGCGCGCAGTTGGCGCGCCAGCTCGAAGGCGAGCACGGCGCCGCTGCCGACGCCGGCCAGGTGATACGGGCCCGCCGGCTGGACGGCCAGCAGCTCGCCGACGAACCGCTCGGCCAGCTCGGGGACGGTCGCCGTCCACGGCTCGGCAGCCGGGTCGGCGCCCGGGTCGACGCCCGGATTGGCACCCGGATTGGTGCCCGGGTCGTGCTCCAGCGACAGCGTGTACACCGGGCGCCCGGTCTCCCAGCCGCGCGCGGCCTCGCGCTCGAGGTCGGAGAACTGCTCCGAGAGGACGAGGAACAGCGGCTCCCCGACACCGTCCGCGACGAGCAGGGTCAGGGCCGGCCCGCCGTGCGCGGGGGCGGGAGTGGGGGCGGGAGTGGGAGCTGACACGGCAGCTGGGGCCGACGCGGGGACGGACGCCGGCGTGCTGCCGGAGTCAGGCGCGGGGGCGGAATCCGTCAGCACGGCCGGGACCGGAATCCCGGCCGGCGGATCAACGGACCCGACGCCGCCCACCGTCAGGCTTTCGGCGAGCCGGGCCGGTGTGGGATTCCGGAACACCGCCGAGCTCCGCACGGATATTCCGCGTTGCCGTGCAGCGATGACGACATCGACCACCTTGAGCGAATTCCCGCCCAGATCGAAGAAATCGTCGTGCGGCTGGGCCGTGACGCCGAGGACGCCCGCCCAGATGTCACAGAGTTCTTGCTCGATCACCCGACACGATTTATTTTCTCCGGTCACTTGACGGACAGTAGGAGATCGCCGCAGCCGTCATCGGCAAGTCAACGGGCAACTGACCGGCAATCGGTGTCCGCCCGTTCCCCGGGCGAAACACCCTCGGCCGGCGCCCACGGGATCCAGCGTGCCGGGCATGCTGGGCGCGCCCGGTCAGCGTCCGTTCCGGGCGAGCCCGACGTCCGGAGGAACGGCGTCAGGCCGAGGCCGCCGACCGCGTGGGTTCCGACACCTCGCCCGCCGGGCCGTGGCCGCGCAGGCGGTCCATCTCCCGCCACTCCGGGCGGAGTCCGGCGAGCGTGGTGGTCGCGAAGTACAGGCCACCGCAGACGAACAGCACGGGTATCAGGCCGGTGAGGGCGACGGCGGCGCCGGCGAGAAGGCCGCCGAGGGGGATGCCGGCCCAGGCCAGGGAGTCACCGAGGGCACCGACACGGCCGAGCAGGTGCCGCGGCACCCGTTCGAACAGCATCGCGCCGAGGATCGGGTTGAGGAAGCCGGAGCCGAACCCGCCCACCACGAAGACGGCGAGCACGACGCCCATCGGTGCGTCCATGGCGAGGACCAGGAACCTCGGCGCCCCGCAGAGCAGGAAGCCGGTGAAGAAGACGATCCGGCGCGGGAGCCGGTGGGCGAACGCCGCCGCTATCAGGCTGCCGCCGACCGCGGCGATCCCCCAGGCGCTGCCGGTCAGGCCGATCGCCGCCGGGCCGCCGCCGGACTCCTGCGCCCAGACCGGCACCAGGACCGTCATGAACCCGGCGTCCAGCAGGTTGGTCAGACCGATCATCACGATCACGGTGAGCATCAGCGGCTCGCTGCGCACGAAGGCGAAGCCCTCCCGGAACATCCGCCAGTAGCCGGCCTCCTGCTCCGGCGCGTTCTCCCCTGTCGGCCGCGGAGCGGTGGCCGCCCGGCCCATGCCGCGCGGCAGCACGAGCGCGATGACGAGCGAGCCGAGGGCGAACGCGACCGCGTTGACCGTCAGACCGGCCATCGGGCCGAGCAGCGCGATCAACCCGCCGCCGATCGCCGGGCCGACCGTGGAGGCCAGCCGCTCGGTGACCCCGGAGAGCCCGGTGGCCCGCTCCAGCGGGATGCGGGCACGGTCGGCCGCCTCGGGGACCATCACCTCCTTGGCCAAGTCCCCCGGGCCGCGGACCGCTCCGACCAGCCCGACCATGACCAGCAGCAGCCAGAAGGGAAGCACCCCGAGGCCGTGCAGCAACGGGATCAGGCCCGCGGCCACGGCGCTCACCGCATCCGTCGTCCAGGAGATGACCCTCGGGCCCAGCCGGTCGATGACCGGCCCGGCCAGCGCCTTGACCAGGACGTAGGGCGTCATCTCGACGAAGGCGACGACACCCGTCATGGTGGCGCTGCCGGTGGTGGCGAGGACGAACCAGGGCAGGGCGATCGCCGAGACCCGCGTCCCCGTCAGGGAGATCGCCATCGCCCCGAGCACCCCGGCCAGCGGCCGGACCGTGCGCGGAGCGGCGGACCGGGGAGGCGCATCGGGGACGGCGCTCACCTCCGCCCCTCCGATTCGTCCGCCTCCGGCTCGCCCGCGGGGTCGGGCAGGACCTGGAGCACCACCGCGACCCGCTCGGCCCCCTCCGGCACCGCCTCGGCCTCCGGGCCGGCCCCAGCGGACCCGGCACCGGACTCGGGCCCCGCGGCCCAGCGGTAGCGGGCGACCACCTCCGCAACCTCCTCGGCGAGGCGGCGCGCCTCATCCGGCGTCAGCCGCAGCGCCCAGTCGCTGAAGTCGAAGGCGTGCCGCCACTCCCGCGGCATCGTCTCGAAGGAGTTCAGCGCACGCTGGGTGGTCAGTGCGTTGGCGGCGACGACCGACCGCAGATAGGCGAACGCGGCCTCGGGTTCCTCGTCGGCCAAGTCCCGGTCGGCGAACCAGGTCATCTGGTGGAGCGGCTTCCACCACCGCTCACGGGCGTTGCCGCGCTCGGTGTCCTCCGCGACGAAGCCGGCGGCCGCCAGCTGGCGCAGGTGGTAGCTGGTCGCGCCCGACGTCAGCCCCATCCGCTCGGCGAGCCTGGTCGCCGTGGACGGTCCGTGCCGGCGCAGCAGCCCGACCAGTTGCACGCGCACGGGGTGGGCGAGGGCCCGCAGGCCCTTGGCGTCGAGGACGACGACATCGGTCTGCGGATCCGGGCCGTGCGGCCACTTCTGCTCCTCGGTCATGGCAGCAGATTAAAACCGCAAGCACTTCTTTGCAAAGGGTTATTTGCAAAGAAGTCTTGGCGATCTTCCGGGTGCCGGGCCGGCCCGCTCGATACCGCGGGGTGGCCGTCCGTTGCGCTCAGTCGCCGGCCACCGCCAGGATCAGGACCACGGTGATGCCGCCACCCGGGGTCGGCTCCACCGCCAGCCGCCCACCGGCCGCGCGGATCAGCCCGTAGCCGGCCGGGCCCACCGGGCCGTCCGGGCGCACTCCGGCGAGCAGCCACTCACGGGCCTCCGGAAGTTCACAGGGACCGCGGTCCACCACCCTCAGCTCCACCCGGGCCCGGTCCGACGCCGCCCCGGCCGGCCCCGGCTCCCGGCCACGAACGGCCCGCGCCACGGTGCCCGACCCACCCGGACCGCGCGCGCCTCCGACGCCGCCCCAGCCGCCCGAACCCTTCCGGCCGGACACCGCGTCGACCCGGACCAGCACCCGGTCCCCCGCCGGGCTGCGCCGGATCGCATGGTCGACCAGCCCCGCCAGCGCGGACTCCAGCCGCCGGGCGTCCACGGCCACCACCGGCAGGCCGGCCGGTATCCGCACCGAAACCGACGCCGCCCGGCCGCCGCCCCGCAGCACCCGCTGCACCACCTCGGCCACCTGGACGTGCTGCGCCTGCGGATCGCAGCCCTCCGTACGCTCCGTCCACCGCACCCGCTCCAGTTCGGGCCTGCTGAGTGCCCGCGGTGCGGCCATCTCCCCTGGCGGCCACCCCGGGCCGCCCGCCCAGCCGGAGCCGGCGCCACCGGACCCGCCCGCGTCAGCGGCACCGTCCGAACCGCTCGCGAATCCACCGTCCCGGCCGCCGCCCCTGCGCCCGGCGGCCCCGGAGCCGCCCGGGCCGCCGAGTCCACCGAACGCGCCCAGCCCACCAAGTACCCGGGCACCTCCCGACGCGACATAGCCCCAGAGCTTCCCGCGTGCCATCGCCCTGCCCCTCGTACGTCACCGGCCGCCACCGCCGGAGGCGCAGCAGGCCGGACGGGGCCGCTCTCCGGGCCCCTGCGCCAAGCCTGCGCCTCCGCCACCCGGGTGACAATCCGGCTCATGGACGCAAATCGGCCACCGCACCCCGCCGGTCGGCGGGTACGGCCCGGCCGACCGGCGGGTCCGGTCCGCCGGATCCGCCGGTCGGCCGGGCCGTCGGAGCGCCGCCTGCCCGGAATGCCGTCCGGCGCCCACCCACCCGGCCACCCGGCCCGATCCGACCGCCGAACCTAGACTGACCCCATGACCCGGCTCAACGACCAGGTCCAGGAGCTGCTCCAGGAGTACGCCGACCTGATCTCGATCACCGGCGGGGACGCCTTCCGGGCCCGCGCCTACGAGAAGGCCGCCCGCGCCGTGGGCGGTTACCCGGAGGACGTCGCCGGGCTGGACGCCAAGGGCCTCCAGCAGATCCCCGGCGTCGGGAAGTCCACCGCCGAGAAGGTCGCCCAGTACCTCGCCACCGGCCGGATGGAGGCGCTGGAGACGTTGCGCGCCGCGATCCCGCCCGGGGTGCGCGAGATGATGGCCGTCCCCAGCGTGGGCCCCAAACGCGCCCTCGCCCTCTACCGCGATCTCGGCATCGCCTCGGTCGACCAGCTCGCCGAGGCCATCCGCGCGGACCGGCTGAGCGGGGTGGCCGGGTTCGGCGAGCGCAGCGGCGAGAAGATCCTGCACGGCATCGAGATGATGCGGCAGTCCGGCGGGCGGACGCTGCTCGACGCGGCCACCGAGCAGGCCGATCAGATCGTCGCGGCGATCGCGGCCGTGCCGGGCTGCACCCGCTGCGCGTACGCGGGTTCGCTGCGCCGGATGCGCGAAACCGTCGGCGACATCGACGTGCTGGCCACCGCCGAGGACTCCGCGCCGCTGATGGCCGCACTCACCGAACTCCCCTACGTGGCCGAGGTGATCGTGCGCGGTCCGACCAAGACCTCGGTGCGCACGACCAAGGGCCTCCAGGTGGACCTACGGGTGGTGCCGGAGGAGGACTGGGGTGCGGCGCTGGTCTACTTCACCGGCTCCAAAGCCCACAACATCAAGCTCCGCACCATGGCCGTCCGGGCCGGCCTGAAGCTCTCCGAGTACGGGCTGTTCGAAGCCGAGAACACCGAGGAAGCCGAGGACGCGGAGGGCGCGCAGGACGCGGAGGGCGCGGAGAAAGCCGAGGGCGCGGAGCAGACCGACAGCGGCACCGGCGACCGTGGCGCGGGCGCGGACGGCGCGAAGGTGGCGTCGGCGACCGAGGAGGAGGTCTACGCGGCGCTCGGGCTGCCGTGGATCGCGCCGCCGCTGCGCGAGGACCGGGGTGAGGTCGAGGCGGCGCTGCGCGGCGAACTGCCGGAGCTGGTCACCGAGGCGGACCTCCGCGGTGACCTGCACTCGCACACCAACCTCACCGACGGGCTGGCCACCCTGGAGGAGATGATCGACACGGCGGCCGCCCGCGGCTACGCCTACTACGCCGTGACCGACCACGCACCCGACCTGGTCATGCAGCGGATGACCGACGAGAAGATGCTCGCCCAGCGCGATCAGCTGCGCGAACTCGCCGGCCGGCACCGGCGGATGCGCCTGCTGCACGGCACCGAGCTCAACATCAGCCCGGACGGCGGAGTGGACTGGCCCGCCGAGTTCCTGGCCGGCTTCGACGTCTGCGTGGCCTCCGTCCACTCGCACTTCGGTGCCGACCGGGCCACCCAGACCCGTCGGCTGATCCGCGCCTGCGAGAACCCGTACGTTCACATCATCGGCCACCTCACCACCCGCCGGATCGGCCGGCGCGGGCCGATCGACGTCGATCTCGACGCGGTCTTCGAGGCCGCTGCCCGTACCGGCACCGCGATCGAGATCAACAGCTCACCGCAACGGCTCGATCTCCGCGACGAGGACGTTCTGCGGGCGAAGCGCTACGGAGTGAAGTTCTCGATCGACAGCGACGCCCACGCCACCGGCCACCTCGCCTACCCGCGCTACGGGATCGGCACCGCCCAGCGGGCCTGGCTGACCACCGAGGACGTGATCAACACCTGGACGTGGCAGCGGCTGAAGCGGTTCCTGCGCAAGGACGCCCTGCGATAGCGGCCGTCCCTCCTCACCAGCGCCCGAGGAGCCCCCGAGGAGCCCCCGAGCAGCCCCGGACGTCCTCCAGGCATCCCCTCGGGCCGGTCTCCCGACCTCGCGCCCTCCCGCCCGCGCCCGACCTGCATACTTTGCCCGATTTCGCACCGGAAGACTCTGGTGCAACCGGCACGGGAGGAGCATCATGGAGATGGACCTGCGAGGTAGATGAGGGAGTTCGACCGCAGGAGGCAGTGGCGACAGATCGAGACGGATCAGGGTCTGCCGCTGGTACCTCGGTCGACGATCGAACTGTGAGGCCGGAGGACAGGATGTCCGGAGGCCACCCCCGCCTCGCAGGTTCCCCGTGCCCGCCCCTCCCCGTATCCCCGGCGCTCTCCCCCCATCCCTCGCTCTCCCCCGCATCCCCTGCCCTTCCCGCCGAACGGCCGGGCAACGTGCGAGGGACACAGCGCCACTACGCGGTCGGGACCGCGTACCCCATCTCCCAGGCGTGCACGGCAATGCCGACCCGGTTCTGCACGCCCAGCTTCCGTTGGATGCTGGCGACGTGCGTCTTCACCGTGCCCGGTGAGATGAACAGCTCGGCGGCGATGTCCGCGTTGGTCCGGCCCGCTGCGACGTGACCGGCGACCTCCACCTCCCGTTCGGTGAGCGGCACGACGTGACCACGACGGCTCTCCGGACGCCGGGGCGCCGTCACGTGCTTCAGCAGCCGGACCGTGACGGACGGGCTGATCAGGCTCTCCCCGCTCGCCGCCGCCCGGACCGCCTCGGCCAGCAGGGCGGGCCCGGACCGCTTCAGCAGGAAGCCCGACGCCCCGTGCTGAAGAGCCGGGTAGACGTACTCGTCGAGGTCGAAGGTGGTCAGCACCACCACCCGCACCGGTGTCACGGCACCCGGCCCGGCCAGGCGTCGGGTCAGCTCCAGGCCGTCCATCCGGGGCATCCGGATGTCGACCAGCGCGACGTCCGGGCGCAGCTGCCCGGCGAGTTCGAGCGCGGCGGCGCCGTCGGCTGCCTCGCCGACCACGGTGATGTCGGGCTGCGCCTCCAGGATCCGCCGCACGCTCCGGCGGACCGCCTCCTGGTCGTCCGCGATCAGCGTGCGGATCGGAGCGTGGGCGGCCTCCGGCGGCTCCGCGCCGGCCACCGTCGCGGACGCGACCCCTGGCGGCACCGCAGCGGGCAGCGCTGCACGCGCCGCGGCAGACACGGGACTCCTCGGGCTGCGCTCCGGATGGGGACTCGTCACGGGGAGCAGTCTCGCACGCCCCGCACCGCCCCCACCCCGCGTCGCCCAGCGGCTCAGGCGGTGTCGCCCTTGAGCTCCGTCGCCCTGCCGTCGCGCAGCACGGTTATGTGCGGCGGGACTTCGACGCGGAACCGCGCGTCACAGTTGGCGATTCCGCTACAACTCGCTTCCAGAGTGGGGGTGTCGTCGTCCAACGCCCAGCTGCTTCTCTGCTTTCCGATGACGTCCGCCTTGAACCAGCGGGTGACCTTGATGTCCTGACGGTCCGCCACCACCAGATCGGCCGGAACGTGGTGGAGCGATACAACGTCGAGAGTGGTGCCGTGATAGCCGAAGGTCTTGTCCTCCGGCGTGGCTTCGTCGGCCTTCGCGCAACCGGTGACGGCCACCAGCGCAGCGAGGGCGACCAGCGCGACCACGGTGGCAAGCACCCGGCGGACGGGCGTGTCCGGCACAGCCGGTGTGGCGGTCATGGGATGGGTCCTCCCGGGGAATCGACGACGGCGGTGAGGGTGAGGGTGAGGGTGAGGGTGAAGGAGAGGGTGGTGATGGTGAGAGTGAAGGAGTGACGGTGACGGCTACGAGCTTCGCCGTTCCGCACGCCGCTGCCATCTGCCGTTCGGCAGATTTCCGGCCCCGAATTCGCCACGCTCAGCCCCGGTTCCGCCGGTAACCCCTGCCGAACGGCCTACCGACCGACCACCCCACCGGCTCCACACCGGCTCCCGCAGCTGCAACTACCGCACCGGCAGCTCGCAGCTGATCCGCCAGCCCGACGGCCGGTGCGGACCCGCGACGAGCGTCCCGCCGTGGGCGCCCACCCGCTCGGCCAGGCCGGTTAGTCCGGTACCGCCGCTACCCGGGAGCCGCCGCAGTAGCCCCTTCGGACCTCCCCCGCGCCCACCGTCGTCCGTCACCGACACCACCACCGACCGGAGCGCCACCGCCGCAACCCCGCCCCCATCACGCGAACCACCCGAGTCGTGGGACCCACCCGGACCCGCCGACCCGACCGGGCCGCCCACAACCGCCACCCGCACGATCACCTCCGCCGCACCGGGCGCATGCCGCCGCACATTGGTCAGGCCCTCCAGCACGACCGCGTAGGCAGTGGCCTCGGCCTCGCGCGACAGCAGCCCGGTGGCCTCCGGCGCCAGCTCGACGGCGGCCCGGGTCGAACCGCTCCCCGAGAAGCGCCCGCCCAACTCCGGCAGGTCGGCCAGCCCGTGCACCCGGGTGGCCCCGACCGCCCGACCCTCCGCCACCTCGTCCGTCTGCGGGTCGCGCAGCGCGCCCACCATCGCGTCCATCGAGTCCAGCGCCCGCAGACCGGCCTCCTCCAGTCGGCGCAGCAGGGCGACCGCCTCCGTTGCGTCCAGGCCGGGCAGCTGGCCGGCCTGGGCCTCCAGCACGATGCCGGTGATCTCGTGGGCGACGAAGTCGTGCAGTCCCCGGGCCACTTCGAGCCGCTGCTCGCGGCGGGCGCCGGCCACTGCCCGCTCCCGGCGGGCGTCCAGGGCCCGCAGGTAGAGGCCGGCCCCGGCCACACCGACTGCCGGAAGGAGCGAGAACAGCAGGGCGACGAGCGAACCGGTCCAACCCGCCTGCGGTACCCGGAGGGTGAAGCGCAGCGGCACCAACAGCACGGCCAGGCCGACCGCCACCCCGACCGGCCCCGCCCACCGGCCGGGCACCCGCCGCGCCGCCCGGCCGAGCAGCACCAGGAGCGCAAGCCACTCGAACGGCAGCCAGAACGCGGCGAGGCGGTACGGACCCGAGTAGCCCGCGTCCAGCACCAGCGAGGCGACCGCCACGGCACCCGCCGCGGCCGCCGGCGTCACCCGGCGGGACGGCCACCGCAGGAGCGCCACCGCCGCCGCGAGCGCGGCCATGGCGGCGACGAGCAACGCGGCCGCACGCTGGCCCGGGTGCGCCAGCACCACCGGCGCCAGCATGCCGAGCGCCGCGACGGCGGACAGCGGCCGGCGAAGCCGCGCCGCAAGGGCGGCCGGGGGCCCGGTCGGAGCCGGTCGATCCGGGGCCGGCCTGGGCGGGGCCGGCTGCTGGGGAGGGACAGCCGAAGTGGACCGGCCGTCCGGCGCCGGGATTTCGGAACGCATGCGCCCGAGCCTATGCGCGGCGCCCACCGGATTCCTCGGGCCCAGCTCCCGGGGGAGGCCGGGATCCTCCCCGAGACAATCACATCCCCCACCACAGACAGAGTGCTGACTGAACGTCAGATCGATCCGCCGGCGCCGAACATGCACCCTCGCCCTCCGTCACGACTCCCGGACAGCGGCGGCACCACCCTCACCAATGGTGCGGCGCGGTCACAACCCGGGGCGAGGGGCGTCCCGGTCCCGGGCCGCGGGGGCGCGGTACCGTTCGTCGGTACCGCCAACGGCAACGTCACGTACGGGGCCGACCGCCCGACCCGCCCGACCCGAAGGACCGCCCGATGCCCCACCACCGCCCGACCGCCGGCCGCACCGTCCGCGCCGCCCGCCCTCGGTCCGGCACAGGCGTCACAGCGGGCCCCACGGCGGGCCCGGTGGCGGGCCCGACGGACCCGGTGACCACCCGATGACCACCACCCCTCCCGGCTACCGCCGACTCGCCACCGTCGGCCCGTACTTCGCGCTGAACGCCGCCGCCGCACCCACCGACACGCCGCCTCCCGGCTTCCGGCCGCTGCACGAGCTCTACGCGAAGGGGCCGGACGGGTTGCTCCCCGCACGCGTGCGGGAGGTCGCGCGACGGCTCGGCACCGGCGAGCCCCGGGTGGCGGCCTCGATCCTGCACCTCGGACTGGCCGCCCGGTTCTGCTCGGTGAGCCTCGGCGCAGCCGTCCTGCTCGGCGTGGTCCCCTCCTTGGACCCCGGCAGTGCGTACGTACGCGTGCCGGAGCAGGGGCCGATCGATCTCTGGACGCCGTACGAGCTCCGGTCGGAGGACACGTGGGCCGACGGCGAAGAAGCCCTGACCCAACGCCTTCACCGAGCTCTCGTCCAGGGCCAGTTGGCGCCGCTTGCCGCCGCCGTCCGGGCCGCGGTGCCGCTCTCGGAGCGGCTCCTCCAGGGCAACGCCGCGTCCGCACTCGCGGGCGCGTTGCGGATGGTCGGCCCCCACGCGGCTCCCGGCCGGGCCAGGGCACTGGTCGCGGGGCTGCTCGACCGGCCGCCGCTGGCCGGCGCCGGGGTGTTGGACGACACCGGCTTCCGGCGGAACAGCTGCTGCCTCTACTACCGCGTGGGCCCGGGCGCGGGAGTCTGCGGCGACTGCTGCTTCACCCGGCCACCCCGTCGCACCTGAGCACCTCTCCTCCGCCACTGACGGCACCGCCGACACGGCCACAAGCGCAGCCACAGCCACAGCCGGACGGGATACCTCCGAGGTCGAAGGTCAAGCGCGCCAGCCCGGCACGCCCAGCCGGAAGGCCTTTCCCCGGCCCGGGACCAGGCCGGGGAACAGGCCCGGGGACCAGGCCGACACGCTCATGACCGCTCCGCCAGGAAGGTCGAGGACGCCGGCCGAGGAACCCGCGTCGGGTCCGTCAGCTCCAGGTGCCCCCGCACCAGGTGGTGCACGCACGCGACGGTGTGCGCCTCCGCCGCCGCGCGTGCGCCGGGCCCGTCCCCGGCAACCACCGCGACCAGGATCTCCCGGTGCTGTTCGGCGAACCGCTCCCGGTCGGGCGCGTAGGGCGCCGGCAGCCAGAGCAGCGGCCCGAGTTCGGCCTGGAGCCGGACGGCGAGTTGGGTGAGGCGCACCGACTGGGCGGCGACCGCGAGTTCGATGTGGAAGCGGGCATCGGCACGGCGCAGCTCGGCGGGGGTGCGGGCTTCCCGCAGCGCGGTGACCAGCCGGGTGAGACGGCCGGCCAGGTCGGCGGGCGCGCGTTCGGCGGCGAGCCGGGCGGCGGTTCCGGCGACTGCCAGCTCCTCGTCCCCCAGGTCACGCAACTCGACGGTGCCGAGTTCGCGCAGCCGGGTGAGCTGGAGGCGGTCCGATCCTTCCGCCGGGGTGCGGACGAAGCTACCGCCGTTGCGGCCGCGCCGGGTCTCGATCAGACCGGCGTCGCGGAGCAGGGCGAGCGCCTCGCGCAGGGTTCCGTTGGCGACGCCGAGTTGGTCGGCGAGGTCGTTCTCGCTGGGCAGTTGGTCGCCGTCGGCGACCAGGCCGAGGGCGATCGCCTCGGTGATCCGGCGGGCGACGGCATCGGCCCGGCCGCGGTCGGTGAGCGGGGCGAGGACGGCACTGAGCAGCGGGGTCGTACTCCCGGTGGTGGTCAATGGCGGGCCCTCCCCGATCACCGTCCTGCCGAGTGTTTCCGGCAGCGTACAACGCAGACACCCGTGGCCCCTTGCCTCTGGAAACTCACTCTCGTATGTTTCCCCGCGCCCTGACCCCGAGCGTCACGTCACGCCCCCGGTTCAGGCACGACATGAATTTCTGGGCCAATGTCTCCCTCAGGTTCACGTATCTCTCCCCCGCCGTCGGCGTCTGCACACTCCCATCTCCACCGCTCTCGCCACCGCCGGCCCGCCGATGCTCCGGAGCTTCCCGGTCGTCTGGCTCGTGGGCCGGCGGGGCCTCGGCCTGTGGGTACTGGCCGGCCGGAGCAGCCCGGACCAGCTGGCCACCAGGGTGGACAGCATCGAACTCACCCACCCCGCAACCTGGTTGGGCGGAAGTTGACGCGCTCTCAGCACAGCCCCCCACGGGTCACACCGACTCACCGCCCCCACCCGCATCCCTGTGCCCCTGCACCCCGTCCACCGGGGCCCCACCGGTGGCCCGAGCGAGGCCGATTCCCCCACCCGGGCCCACCGGCTCACCGCGACCGCATGCGAATCCGCAGCCGCAGCCAGCCACCGGCCACCGGCCACCGGCTACCGGCTACCGCTCCAACGTCGCGAGGAGCAGGTTGGGGTCGGTCCGGGTCACGTAAGCCGCACTCGGGACATACACGGTGTCGCCGCGGACGGCCACCGAGGTCGGGTTGGAGAGGCCGTCCTGTCCGGTGAGGACCGTGTGGTGGCTGCCGTCCCCGGCGATGTAGACGGCCTCGCTGGTGCCGTTGATCGCGGCGATCGCGTCGTTGCTGTGCCCTGGGAAAGCGAAGTCGTCGATGCCGACCATGCCGGTCGCGCGGGTCTCGGCCGGCCCGGCGGTGCCGTCACCGTCGATCGGGATGCGCAGCAGGTTGCCGGTGTCGGTGTTGCCGACCCAGACGGCGTGGTGGTGCACCTTGAGACCGTTGGCGCCGAAACCGCCATTGGGCTTGAGCAGCGCGTCGTCGGACCAGACCATCGAGGCCCCGCCCTCCCGAGGGGTGGCGTAGACGACTCCGAGCGCCGAATCGGCGGTGTAGAGCAGGCCCGCGCGCTCGTCGAGGGCGAGGCCGTTGGGGAAGCTGGTGACGGGGAGGGCGGAGATGCGTTCCGGGGTGCCGCCGGGGCAGAGGCGCCAGATGCCGGTGAGGTCCTCGGTGCCGGTGGCGTAGGCGAAGTAGAGGGTTCCGTCGTGGGCGCGGGCGATGCCGGTCACCACGGCCGCACCGACCAGAGGGGTGGCCGGCTGTGCGGGCGCGGGCAGGACGGCCAGCTCGGTGAGGTTTCCGGCCCGGTCGACCCGGCCGATCTTGCGGGCGAAGGAGAAGGTGAGGTCTGCGGAGCCGTCCGGTTCGAGGGCGATGTTCTCCGGTTGGAGGCCCAGGTCCAGGTTGAAGTGGGCGATGATCCGGGGCTGCGAGAGCGGCGGCGCGACGGCGACGGCCGGGGTGGCCACCAGCAGGGCGAGGGCTGTGGAGGCGGCGGTGCCGAGCAGGCCGGCAAGCCGGCGGGGCGGGCGGGTCATGGGTGTCTCCTCGAACTCGACGTCGAACTCGGAGTCGTACTCGAACTCAGAACCGAACGGGGGTGGGCTTAACGCGCACCTGTCAGCAGAGCACGCACACCGCCCCCGCCACCCGCGCTGCGCCGCCGCGCCACCACGAGATCCCCCGCTCGGGCCGCCGCCGTCCGGGGAACACGGCACCACGGACCCCGCCCGACGCAACGCCCATCCGGCCCTGGCACTCACGAGACATGGCGTCGACTGCGCCGGCTGCCCCTGGCCGCGCAGAATGATCCGCACCCGACGGACCGGCCGGGCGACAGCGCCGGGCCCGGCGACACAAAGCCCGGCTACACAAGGCCCGGCGACACGCAGCCGGGCGACACAAAGCCGGACAACAGGAAAAGCGGACGAGCGAGAGGGGGAGCGATGATGCTCACCAGGCAGGCAGCGGGGGGCGACCACCGCCTCCCGCGCCGAGCGGTACGGCGAGACGCCGGCCCGGGCGGTCCCCACCACCCGTACCGTGTACCTCCGCGTATGCGCCCCCTCCCCAGCACTGGAGGCACCTCATGAACCTCCCTCTCTCCGGCATCCTGGTGGCCGACTTCGGCCGCGTCCTCGCGGCGCCGTACGCCACGATGCTCCTCGCCGACCTGGGCGCGGACGTGGTCAAGGTCGAACGGCCGGGCACCGGGGACGACACCCGCGCCTGGGGCCCGCCGCACGTCGGGGGCGAGGCCACCTACTTCCTCTCCGTCAACCGCAACAAGCGCTCGATCGCACTCGACCTGCACGACCCGGCCGACCACGCCCGCGCGGTCGAACTGGTCCGCCGCGCGGACGTCCTGGTGGAGAACTTCCGCCCGGGCACGATGGCGAAGCACGGCCTCGGCTACGAGGAGAGCAAGGCCCTCAACCCCCGGCTGGTCTACTGCTCGGTGACCGGTTTCGGCACCGGCCCGGGCGCCGAACTGCCGGGGTACGACCTGCTGGTGCAGGCCGTCGGCGGGCTGATGAGCGTGACCGGACCGGCGCCCGGCGAGCCGGTGAAGACCGGCGTGGCCCTGGTGGACGTGCTGGCCGGGCTGCACGCCGCGGTCGGGGTGCTGGCCGCGCTGCGCGAGCGGGACGCCACCGGCGAGGGCCAGTTGGTGGAGGTCAACCTGCTCTCCACGCTGCTCTCCAGCCTGGTCAACCAGTCCGCCGGGTACACCCTGGCCGGCGTGGTCCCTGGCATCCTCGGCAACCGCCACCCGTCGATCGCGCCGTACGAGGTGCTCACCGCCGCCGACCGGCCGCTGGTGATCGCCGTCGGCAACGACCGCCAGTTCGCCGCACTCTGCCGGGGGCTGGACGTGCCGCAGCTCGCCACGGATCCCCGGTTCGCCACCAACTCGGACCGCGTGGCCCACATCGACGTGCTGGCCGCCGAACTCACCGCCCGCCTCCGGCACCGGACCGCCGCCGAGTGGTGCGCCCTCCTCACCCCGCTCGGTGTGCCGTGCGGACCGGTGAACGACCTGGCCGACGCCTTCCGACTCGCCGACGCCCTGGGCCTGGAGCCGCGGACCACACTGACCGGCCCGAACGGCACCGACGACGGCGGCCCGCTCGACCTGGTCGCCAACCCGATCGGCCTCTCCCGCACACCTCCGCGCTACGAGCGCCGCCCGCCCCGGCTGGGCGAGCACACCGCCGAGCTCAGAGCCTGGCTGGACGGCCGACTCCCCCACCGATCAGAGGACCGCCGACAGTCCCCACCCGGCACCGACGCCCCTGGCGCCGGGTGAGGCCGGGTGAAGCCGGGTGAGGCCGGGTGAAGCCCTCCGCGAGGGAGGGTCAGACCGCGACCGCCTCCTCCATCTCCTCCTCGGCCTCCGCCGACGTCTGCATCGAGGCCCCCACCGAAGCCTCCCGCCGCACCGCGGCCCGCCCGCGCTTCTCGTGGAGCGCCGCGCAGGCCGTCACCGCGCCGCCGAGCAGCAGCCAGAGCGCCAGCGTCATCACGTGCCCGCCGAGACCGGCGCCGCCGTCGAAGTACAGGATGCTACGCGCGCCCTCCAGGAAGCCGGCACCGGTCCAGAAGGAGTGCAGGCCACCGAAGAATCCGTTCTGCAAGTCGGGGCGGTAGATGCCGCCGGAGGTGGTGAAGTTCAGCATCACGAACAGCACCATCATGGTCAGCGTGGTCCACCGCTTGAGGAAGGTGTGCAGGCCGATGCCGATGGCGATGACGCCCGCCGAGTAGAGCCAGCCGAGCGCCCAGACGGCGAGCCCGTCGTGGTCGACGACATGGAAGAGCGGCCCCGCGGTGACGATCCCGATCACGCTCACCACGAGCGAGACGGCCACGCCGACCAGCGCCCGGATCCGCATGCTCAGCGCCGCGCCGGCCGCGCCGATCACGGCGACGCTCGCGTAGGAGCCGATGCTGAGTGCGACCAGCAGGAAGAACAGGCCCTGCCCGGTCGGGTCGCCCTTGCTCGGGGTGGTGAGGTCGGTGACGTGCAGCGGCACACCCTGCCTGTCGGTGACGTTCTGGAACACCGCCTCCGCCGCCATCGCGGAGGTGTCCGAGCCACCCTTGGCGACGATCAGCTCGGGGCTCCTGGCGTCCGGCAGGAACGCGCCGACCAGCTCGCGGTCACGCAGCAGCTGCTCGGCGGCGTCCCGGGTGGGGAGCGTGCTGACGTCGAGCGCCGGGCCGGCCTTGGCCCGGACGGCGTCCGCGAGGCCCTGCGCCTGCGGGGTGGTGCCGACGACGGCGACCTTCAGGTGATGGGGTTCGGGCTGGTGGAACGCGCCCTGGTAGGCGAGGGCCATCCCGAGGCACATCAGCAGTGGGGTGATCAGGTGGATGGCCAGGTGCTTGAGCGAGCGCCCCAGGGTGGGCGCCGCGACGGTGGTCTGGGGAGTGCTCATGGCGTTCGTTCCGTCCTCCGGTGCCGGTCACAACGATCTTTCACAATGGATGGTAAATACAACCATCTGGGTGCAGTGTACAACCGTTTTACGACCGGAGAAAAGCCCGCCCGGGCCCGCCCCCCGGAGTGCGACCCGGTCACCCGGGCCCGCCCCGGACCACGGCCCGCTCACCCGGGCCCGCCCCGGACCACGGCCCGCTCACCCGGGCGTCAGCCCAGCTCGAACACCCCGTACGAGAAGCCCTCCGCCCGCAGTTCCCCGTCGACCACCCGCACCCCCTGTACGTCCAGCGGCCGCGCAACGACCGGCCCGCGCCCCGCCGCCACCGAGCCCGGCAGCGCAACGACCGACCCGGGGCCCGCCGCCACCGATCCGACTCCCGCACCGACCGACCCGAGCGGCACCGAGCCCGGCTCCCGCCGCGGGTTGACGGCGACCAGGTACCGGCCCGCCCGGGTGTACACCAGCGGGTACCCGGCGTGCCGGACCTCCACTCCACCCTCCGCGCCGAGCCCCGGGTGGGCCCGGCGCAACGCGATCAGCCGGCGGACGGTGTGCAGCAGCGAGGTCGGGTCGGCCCGCTGGGTGGCGACGTCGGGCCGGCGGGGGTCGGGGTCGACGGGCAGGTACAGGCGCTCGGCCGGTGCGGTCGAGAAGCCGGCGTTCGGGCCGGGCGCCCACTGCATCGGCGTGCGCGAGCCGGCCCGGTTGTAGTGCGGACCGAGCACGCTGCCCTCGACGTCGGGCAGGTCCGGCAGGTAGCGCATGCCGATCTCGTCGCCGTAGTAGACGGCGGGCAGGGTGGGCCAGGTGAGCAGGAGGGCGAAGGCGGCGGCGAGTTGCTCGGCGGTGCGCGGGCCGGTGGCGAGCCGGGAGAAGTCGTGGTTGGCGGTGGGGAGCGCGATGTACCCGGCGCCCTCGGTGAGTTCGGCGGCGGAGCGCCAGGCGTCCAGGAAGACCTGCGGGGTGCCGAGGCCGTCGGCGTCGAAGTAGCAGGGGCCCTGCTTCCAGTACTCCTCCACCGTGCCGGCGTTGTTGTTCCAGAGCGAGCGCAGCGGCAGGCCCCGGTCGGCGCCGCCGAACTGGAGGAAGAAGTCGGCGTGGAAGCCGGCGGCGACGGCGGTGGCCGGGTCGCCCCACTCGGCGAACAGGGCGGCCTGCGGGTGGCTCCGGTCGAGCCAGTCGCGCAGTTCGGTCCAGAGCTTGGCGGTCTCGGTGAACCCGGGGTCGTCCTTGACCAGCGAGGAGGCCATGTCGACGCGGAAGCCGGCCACGCCGAGGCCGAGCCAGTGAGCCATGATCTCGCGCAGCGCGGCGCGGTTGGCGCGCGGGCCGTCGGCGTCGACCGGCTGGCGCCAGGGCTCGTCGTAACAGGTGCGCGCATAACCGAAGTTGAGCGCGGGCTGGCAGTCGAAGAAGTTCGGCCGGTACCAGCCGGGGCGGCTGCCGGGTGAGGCGACGAAGCCGTCGACCGGGCGGTCGGACCAGATGTAGCGGTGGTCGGACCGGTCCTCGGCGGCGGCGAGGAACCAGGGGTGGCGGTCGGAGGTGTGGCCGGCGACGAGGTCGAGCAGGAGCCGGATGCCCCGTCGGCCCGCCGCCTCGGCCAGGGCCGCGAGGTCCTCGGTGGTGCCGTAGCGCGGGGCCGGGGCGAGGTAGTCGCTGATGTCGTAGCCGGCGTCGCGGAACGGCGAGGCGAAGCAGGGGTTGAGCCAGACCGTGTCTACGCCGAGCCAGGCGAGGTGATCGAGATGGTCTGCGATGCCCGCGAAGTCGCCGATGCCGTCGCCGTCGGAGTCGGCGAAGGTCTGCGGGTAGATCTGGTAGAGGACGGCGTCGGCCAGCCAGTCGGGGCCGGGGCGGGTCGAGGTCATGGGGTGGATCCTCCTGCCGGGTCCGGGGGCCGGGTCTACCGATTCTCGTCCAATCCCGGCCGTCCCGACAGCCCGCATCCCCCACTCCCTGCCCCTGCCCCTCCCCGACCGGCCGACCCGGCCCGACCCCACCTCTACCCGGAACGCGCCGTACCGCTAGCGCGCCGCGACGCACGCCTCGGTGAACGCCTTCGCCCGCCGGGTGATCTCCGCCCAGTCGCCGGCCGCGACGACGTCCGGCGCCACCACATCCGTCCCGGCGCAGACCGCGAGGGCGCCCTGGGCCAGGAATTCCGCGGCGTTGCCCGCGTTGACGCCACCGGAGGCGACCAGCGGGACGTCCGGGTACGGGCCGCGCAGGTCCCTGAAGTAGCCGGGGCCGAACGCCCGGGCCGGGAAGATCTTGACGGCCGCGGCGCCGAGTTCGACCGCCTGCGCCACCTCGGTCGGTGTGAGCGCGCCGAGCACCACCGGCACCCTGGCGGCGTGCGCGCGCTGGGCCACGTCGGGCCGGAGTCCGGGGGTGACCAGGAACGCGGCGTCGGCGGCGAGGGCCCCCTCGGCCTGCTCCACGGTCAGCACGGTGCCGACCCCGACCCGCCAGCCCTCCCGTGCGGCACGGCGCAGATGTTCCGTCACATTCGGTGTGGTGTAGGTGAATTCGGTCAGATTGATGCCGCCCTCGGCGAGCGCGGCGCAGAGCGCGACGGCGTCGGGTATCCGGGGGGCGCGGACCACGGCGATGACGGGCGAAGCGGCCAGCACGGCGCGCATGCGGGCGAGGACGGCGGGCGTGGGGCTCATGCGGCTCGGGTCCCTCGGTCGGTTCGGCGCAGGGCGCGCCCGGGCCGGGCGCCCGTGGTGCGGCCCTGCCGGACAACGGCGGTGCCGTTGACATAGACGTGCTCGATGCCCGCGGCGGGCCGCCGGGGCTGCTCGAAGGTGGCGGTGTCCTGGACCTTCTCCGGGTCGAAGAGGACCAGGTCGGCGTGGTGGCCGGGGGCGATCAGGCCGCGCCGGTCGAGTCGGAGCCGGGCGGCGGGGCGGCCGGTCATCCGGGCGATGGTCTCCTCCAGCGTGAGCACCCCCGACTCCCGGCTGTAGCGGGCCAGGTAGCGGGGGAAGGTGCCCCAGGCCCGCGGGTGCGGGCGGGCTCCGACCAGCAGGCCGTCGCTGCCGACGGTGTGCACGCGGTGGCGCATGATCGCCCGGACGTTCTCCTCGTGGCCGACGTGCTGGAGGATGGTGGTGGCGAGCTCGTCCCGGCGCAGCAGGTCGAGGAAGACGTCCGTCCCGCTCTGCCGCCGCTCGGCGGCGAGTTCGGCCACCGTCCGCCCGACGGCCCCCACCAGCGCGGGGTTCCGGACGCCGGAGAGCTGGATGGTCGCCCAGTCGGTGACCACCCCGTGGCAGCCGTCACTGCCCTTCTCCTCCACCTCGTACCGGATCCGCTCGCGCGCGTCCGGCTCGCCGAGCCGGGCCAGGGTGGCCCGCGGGCCGCCCTCGGTGGCCCAACTGGGCAGCAGGGCGGCCAGGGTGGTGGATCCCGGCAGGTAGGGGTAGCTGTCGAGGGTGAGGTCGACGCCGTCGGCAAGGGCCCGGTCGACCAGGTCGAGCAGTTCGCCGGCCCGCCCCTGGTTGACGCCGAAGTTCATGGTGGCGTGGGTCAGGTGGACGGGGCAGCCGGACCGCCGGGCGATCTCCACCATCTCCACGTAGCCCTCCAACGCACCTGCCCCGTAGGAGCGTTGGTGCGGCGCGTGGAAGCCTCCGTACTGCGCGACCACCCGGCAGAGCTCGACCAGCTCGGCGGTGCCGGCATACATCCCCGGCGTGTACGTGAGCCCGCTCGACATCCCGACCGCCCCCTGCCGCAGGCCCTCCCCCAACAGCGCGCGCATCCGGTCGAGTTCGGCCGGGCGCGGCGCCCGGTTCTCCCAGCCCACGGCGAGCATCCGCAGCGTGCCGTGCGGGACGAGGTAGCAGGCGTTGACGCCCGCACCCACCCGGTCCAGCCGGTCCAGGTACTCCCCGACCGTCCGCCAGTCCCAGTCGAAGCCCTCCGGGTCGCCGTTCCAGCCGGCGATCTGGCGGCGCAGCGCCGGCAGTGTGGTGTCGTCGACCGGCGCGTAGGACAGGCCGTCCTGGCCGAGGACTTCGCAGGTGACGCCCTGGGTGACCTTGGCCGGGTGCTCGGGTTCGAGCAGCAGGGCGAGGTCGGAGTGGGCGTGCATGTCGATGAACCCGGGGGCCAGTACCAGCCCGTCGGCGTCCACCTCCCGTGTGGCGGCCAGGCCCTGACCGATCTCGGTGATCAGCCCCCGGTCCGTCCGGACGTCGGCCCGGTACCGGTCGGCGCCGCTCCCGTCGATCACGGTGGCGCCCTTGAAGACGAGCGGACCACCACTCACAGGAGCACCGCCCTCACGACCACCGAGCATCGGACCGTCGCACACCGGACCACCACTCATCGGATCACCGTGCACCGGACCACCATGCGCCGGACCACCAAGCACCGGACCACCATGCGCCGGACCACCAAGCACCGGACCGCCATGCGCCGGACCACCAAGCACCGGACCGCCACGCGTCCGGCCCGCAGCCATCAGAAGAAGGTCCTGACCAGGCCCGTGACCTTCGGCTCCGGCGCGGAGGCGTCGTCCAGCACCGGAATCAGCGTCCACCTGTCGAAGGCGGTGCACGGGTGCGAGATGCCGAGCCGCAGCACGGCGCCGACCGGGGCGAGGTCGCCGGCGTCGCGGAGGAAGGCGTGCTGGTCGTTGAGCGCGGTGATCCTCGCCGTCGTGCCGGTCAGATCAGCCCCTCCCCGGACCAGCTGCGGCTCGGGCATGCCCTCGTCGAACGGCAGGTCTCGCTTGCCGGCGTCCAGCAGGGCGAGTTGGGGCTCCGGCCGGGAGACCACCCGGGCCCAACCGTGCAGCGCGCCGCGGAACGGCGTGTCGCCGGCGCCCCGGACGAGCGGCGAGATCCCACGGTAGAAGCCGTCGTCGTGGGCGATGTACGCGCCCGAGCGGAGCACCACGAAGGCCTCCGGGAGGGCGTTCAACTCCTCGACCACCAGGTCGAAGTAGGCGCTGCCACCGGCGGTGACCAGCGGCGCGGCGGCGTCGTCGTAGGCGGTGGAGAGCCGCCCGTGCAGCTCGGCGAGGTCCCGTAGGTAGCCCCGGACGGTGGCCAGCCCGTCCGCACCGGCGTCGTGGGCGAGTGCGCCCTCGTACCCGCCGATGCCGGCCAGCCGCAGGGTGGGTGCGCGCAGCACGGCGGCGGCGACCTCGACCGCCGCGTCGACGCCGCGGGTGCCGGTGCGCCCGCCGGGGCCGCCGAGTTCGACCAGCACCTCGACCGGGCGATCGGCGCCGGCCGCCCGCAGCGCCTCGTCCATCAGCCGGACGCTCTCGGTGGAGTCGACCCAGGAGACGAAGGCGAACGAGGGGTCGGCGGCCAGTTCGGCGGCGAGCCAGCCGAGCCCGGCCGGGTCGAGCAGGGTGTTGGCGAGCAGGATCCGCTGTACGCCGAAGGCCCGCGCGACCCTGACCTGCGGCAGGTTGGCGAGCGTGATGCCGTGGCTGCCCGCGTCGAGCTGCGCCTGCCAGAGCGCGGGCGCCATGGTGGTCTTGCCGTGCGGGGCGAGCGCGACGCCGGCCTTGGCACACCAGTCGGCCATGGTCCGCACGTTGTGGTCGACGGCGGCCCCGTCGAGGGTGAGCAGCGGGGTGCCGAGCCCGGCGAGGGTGGGCCCGGTGGCGAGGTAGTCACGGGCGCTGAGGCCCGAGGCGGCGGGCGGCAGCGCCTTGAAGCGCCAGTCGAGCACCTCGTCGGCGAGGGCCGCCACCTTGCCGGTGTCGATCGCCGGCCCGGTGCCGGTGCTTGCGAAGGTGCCTGCGAAGGTCTGGTCCACCGTCTTCCTCCATCTACCTTTGTTGCAACATGTGCAACGAGGGTTGCACATGCTGGCAGCACGGTTCTAGCATCGGCGCCGGACCAAGGTCAACGGAACGGCCGCCGCAGCACGCGAGGAGCCCAGCTGATGCCCCGACAGGATCCCGCCGCGAGCTCGGGCACCCCTCGGCCCACGTCTCCGACGGCGGTCTGCGTGGGCGAGTCGATGGCGGTGCTGCTGCCGGACCGGCCGGGCCCGCTGGAGTCGGTGGAGCACTTCCGTCTCGCGGTCGGCGGCGCCGAGTCCAACGTGGCGGGCGCGCTGGCCGCGCTCGGCGTGCCGAGCGCCTGGATCAGCCGGGTCGGCGACGACGGCTTCGGCCGCCGCCTGCTCGCCGAGGTCGCCGCCCGCGGGGTGGACGTCTCCGCGGTCTCCGTGGACCGGCACCGCCCGACCGGGCTGTACCTCAAGGAGGTCGGCGGCACCACCGGCAGCCGCCACGACCTCGGGCCCGGGCGCAGCCGCCTGCACTACCACCGCCGCGGCTCGGCCGCCGCCACGCTCTCGCCCGCGCTGCTGGCCGACCCGGCGGCCGCCCGGCTGCTGGCCGGCGCCCACCTGCTGCACCTGTCCGGCATCACCGCCGCCCTCTCCGACGACTGCCTGTCCCTGCTGCGCGCCCTGCTCGCCGATCGCCGGCCGGGCCGGCTGGTCAGCTTCGACCTCAACTGGCGCCCCGCCCTCTGGCGCGACCGCGACCCGGCCGTACTGCCGCCACTGCTGGACGCCGCCGACGTGCTGCTGCTCGGCGCCGACGAGGCCGAGGCCGCCTTCGGCACCGGCGACCCGCGGGCGCTGCGCCGCCGCTTCCCCTCCCCGGCGACCGTGGTGGTGAAGGACGCCGCCCGGCTGGTCACCGCGCTGGACCGGGACGGTACGGCCGTCACCGAGCCGGCCCTCGCCGTCGAGGTGGTCGAGGCCACCGGAGCGGGTGACGCCTTCGCGGCGGGCTACCTGGCGGGCACCGTGCGCGGCCTGGACCAGCGCCGCCGGCTGCGGCTCGGCCACCTCAGCGCCGCCTGTGCGCTGACCGCCCACGGCGACCAGGCCGAGCTGCCGCCGGCGCCCGTGGTCGACGCCCTGCTGGCCGCCTCCGCCGCGGACTGGGCGGCGACCCGCGTGTCGGCGGACGGCATCGTGTCGCCCGTCCTGCCGACGACCGCGGGCGCAGCCGCCCGCCCCGGGCCGGCCACAGCCCCGCTACCGGCCCCTTCCCCGGCCCTTGGAGCCCCATGAGCCAGACCGTCACCCGCGCCCTGCGCATCCTCGCCGAGCTCGGCGAGGGCGAGCGTTCCCTGGACCAGCTCGCCGAGGTGCTCGGCGTACACAAGACCACGGTGCTGCGGCTGCTCCAGAGCCTCGAAGAGGAACGATTCGTCTACCGCGACCCGGCCTACCGCTACCACCTGGGCGCCGGCCTCTTCGCCCTCTCCGGGCTCGCCCTGGAGCAGCGCGGCGTCCGCCGGATCGCCGCCCCGCACCTGGCCGAGCTGAACGCCGCCACCGGCCAGACCGTGCAC
Organism: Kitasatospora sp. NPDC022785; assembly: GCF_055561295.1. Taxonomy (NCBI): domain Bacteria; kingdom Bacillati; phylum Actinomycetota; class Actinomycetes; order Kitasatosporales; family Streptomycetaceae; genus Kitasatospora; species Kitasatospora sp. NPDC022785. The sequence goes on from NZ_JBVHHB010000011.1 coordinate 201,242, forward strand.
CTGGCCGCGTACGAGGGCGGCGACGTCGTCTACATCGACAAGTACGACTCGCGTCACCCGGTGCGGATGTACTCCCGAATCGGCCTGCGTGCGGCCCTGCACAGCGCGGCCGTCTCCAAGGTGCTGCTGGCCGACCTGCCGGCTGCCGAGCGGCGCCGAGTGGTGGCGGGCATCGACTTCACCCCGCACACCGCCCGGACGCTGACCACCCCCGAGGCCCTGATGGCCGAGCTGGAGAAGGTCGCCGCCCAGGGCTGGGCGCAGGACCACGCCGAGCACGAGGCGTTCATCAACTGCGTGGCCGCCCCGATCCGGGACGCCGGCGGACGTGTCGTCGCGGCCGCCTCGATCTCCGTCCCGGACGTCGTCCTCCCCTACGAACAGGTGCTGGAACTGCTGCCGCAGCTGCTCGCCACCACCCGCGCCATCTCCGCCGCCTGCGGGCAGACGCCCCCGGCCGGCTGATCGCCCGCCCCCGACCAGAGGAAGCTCATGAGCGACTCCATCCAGAAGACCGAGATCCGCACGGACGGCGCTCCCGCCCCGGCCTGGATGTTCTCCCAGGGCGTCCGCAAGGGCCCGATCCTCCAGGTCTCCGGCCAGGGCCCGCAGGACCCGGCCACCGGCGAGTACCTGTTCCACGGCGACGTGAAGGCGCAGACGCGCCGGACGCTGGAGAACGTCAAGGCGATCGTCGAGGCCGGCGGCGCCACCGTCGAGGACGTGGTGATGTTCCGCGTCTACCTCACCAAGCGGGCCGACTTCCCGCTGATGAACGAGGTCTACGCCGAGTTCATCGAGGAGAACATCAAGCCGGGCGGGGTGAAGCCCTGCCGCACCACGATCTTCGTCGAGCTGCCGCAGGAGCCGATGCTGGTCGAGATCGACGCGCAGGCCGTGATCGGCTGACCGGCCACACCCGCGAAGGGCCCGGACGACCGACCGTCCGGGCCCTTCCGCACCACCCACCTGAGCACCCCTCACCACTCACCGGAGCACCCCTCACCGGACCAGCCGGTCACGGGTCACGGGCCACCGGGCCACAGGTCACCGCTCACGGGCCACCCCACGCCGTGCCACCACGCACCGGATCACCGGCTCACCGCCCCGCGGTGACCGTCTCCTCGGCCGCCGTGCCCCCGCGCGCCACGACCTTGCCACCGACGCCGACACCGCCGGTGTCCACGCCGCCGGCCCCGCCGCGCCCGCCGGCCCTGCGCTCCAGCGCACCGGAGAACAGCGCGATGCCCAGGGCGAGGGCGGCCATCAGTCCGCCCACCCAGTTCGGCGCGTCGTAGCCGAGCCCGGCCGAGATCACCAGCCCGCCGAGCCAGGCGGCGAGCGCGTTGCCCAGGTTGAAGGCCGCGATGTTGGCGGCCGAGGCCAGCGTGGGCGCGCCCGCGGCCTGGTCCATCACCCGCTTCTGCAACGGCGCGACGGTCGCGAAGCCGAAGACCCCGATCAGCGGGATGGCCGCGATCGCGCCCACCTTGCTGTGCGCGGCGAAGGTGAAGGCGAAGAGCAGCACCGCCAGCACCGCGAGGATCACGTACAGGCTGCGCATCAGTGCGCGGTCGGCGAACCAGCCGCCGAGCAGGTTGCCGACGAAGAGGCCGACGCCGAACAGGAAGAGCAGCCAGGTGACGCTGGAGTCGGCGAAGCCCGCCATCTCGGTCATCATCGGCGTGATGTAGGTGAACATCGCGAAGATGCCACCCCAGCCGAGCACCGTCATGCCGAGCGCGAGCCAGATCTGCGGCTTGCGGAAGACGGCCAGCTCGGGGCCGAGCCGGGTGTCCGCGGCGCGTGGCTGGACGGGCACCAGCGCGGCGATCCCGGCGAAGCCGATCACACCGAGCGCCGCGACGACGTAGAAGGTGGAGCGCCAGCCGAAGTGCTGGCCGAGCAGGGTCCCCATCGGGACGCCGAGCACGTTGGCGGCGGTGAGCCCGGTGAACATCAGGGCGATGGCGCCGGCCCGCTTGTGCGGGGCGACCAGGTCGGCGGCGACCACCGAACCGATGCCGAAGAAGGCGCCGTGCGCGAAGGCCGCGAGCACCCGGCCGACGAGCAGCAGCCCGAAGGCGGGGGCGACGGCGGAGACCAGGTTGCCGGCGATGAACAGGCCCATCAGCATCAGCAGCATCCCCTTGCGGGGAATGCGCGTGCCGAGGACGGTGAGCAGCGGCCCGCCGACCACCACGCCGAGCGCGTAGCCGGAGATGAGCAGGCCGGCGGTGGGGATGGAGACCGAGAAGTCGCCGGCAACCTCGGGCAGCAGGCCCATGATCACGAACTCGGTGGTACCGATGCCGAAGGCACTGATCGCCAGCGCCAGGAGCGCGAGGGGCATGAGGGAACCGCTTTCCGGAGCAAACAAAGACGTTGCGTGTGCAACTACCAGCGTCGACAATACGACCGCTCGCCGGATACTTGCAAGCGCGGCCTATACCCACATGCACACTCACTCCGAAGTCGCCCCGCCCACCTTGCCCTCGTCCGGCAAACTTATTAGGTTAGGCTCACCTAACTTATCCGGAGGTCGTCATGAGCCCCAGCCCCACCGACGTCGAGGTGTCCGAGCCCACCGCCGCCGAACGGGTCTGCAGCCTGCTCGGCGCCACCTCCTCGGTGGTGGTCCGCGCCTGCGGCGAGCATCACGACCTCGACACCCCGGTCGCGGTGCACGGCTCCCGGCTGCGCCTGAGCGCACCGCTCGACTCGCCGCTCACCCTGGCCGTGACCCGCGAACCGGACGGTCTCGCCGTCGTCCTGGACCTCACCGACGTCGCCCCGGTCGCCGTGCGCGACCGGGTCCGCGGCCGCGTCACCCTCGCCGGCCGGCTCCACGTCGCCCACCTCGCCGACGACGGCATCAGCGTCCACCTCCGCCTGGACGTCGCCCACGCCGTCCTCGCCACCCCGTACGGCACCAGTGCGCTCACCGGCGCCGATCTCGCCCTCGCCGCGCCCGACCCGCTCGCCCCGTACGAGGCCGGCCTGCTCACCCACCTCGCCGACGACCACCGCGACGCGCTCGCCGTGCTCACCCGGCTGATCGACCCCCGACTCCTCGCCGGCCGCCCGGAGATCCGCCCCCTCGCGCTCGACCGGTACGGCCTGGTGCTCCGCCTCGACCACCCGCACGGCCACCGCGACGTCCGCCTGGTCTTCCCCGAACCGGCCCGCGACGCCGACGAGTTCGGCCACCGGGTGCACCAGCTGCTGACCGCCGCCCACAGCGGACTGCCCGCCCACCGGTTCTGACCGGGCGGGCGGGCAGCGCGAACCGACGTACGGGCCGAACCGGGCCCCCGGCACCGGGCCGGAAGCCGGACCCGCCACCGAACGCCACCGAACCGCGACCCAGCCGAGAACCGAGGCGTGAAGCGCGTCGGGAACCCGGTCGAGACCCGAGGCGGCGAGACCCGAGCGAGGCGGGACCCGAGCGAGGCGGCGTGAACCGGGTCGAGCATCGCTCCAGGAAGCTCCCCGGAAAACGACAACGGCCGGCCCGGCCCGCGAAGTAGCTTCGCGAGCCGGGCCGGCCTGGGCGTGTCCCGCGCCCGTTGTTCCGCCGGTGGTGCGGCGATCACCCGGTCGAGCGGTCACCCGACATGACCATCCCGGGAGGTCGTACGCCCCGCACCCTGCGGTGGTCTCTGCCCGAAGGTCAGATGGAGACGCCGTGCGCCCGCAGGTAGGCGATCGGGTCGATGTCCGAGCCGTACTCCGAGCCGGTGCGGATCTCGAAGTGCAGGTGCGGGCCGGTCACGTTGCCGGTCGCACCGGAGAGACCGATCTGCTGGCCGGCGGTGACGGTCTGACCGATCTTCACGCCGATCGAGGACAGGTGCGCGTACTGGGCGTACTTGCCGTCGGCGAGCTTGATCTCGACCTCGTTGCCGTAGGCGCCGCCGTTGCCGGCCTTCACCACGGTGCCGGCCGCGATGGCGCGCAGCGGGGTGCCGGTGGAGGCGACGAAGTCGGCACCGGTGTGGTGGCCGGAGGCCCACATCGAGCCGGCCACGCCGTAGGCGGTGCCGAGCTTCGGGTTGGCGACGGGGGCGACGTAGCCGGAGGTGCTGGCCACCGCGGCCGGGGCCGGGGTGGTGGCCGGGGCGGCCGGCTTGGCGGCGGCGGGCGCCGGCTTGACGGCCGGGGCCTGCGCGGGCTTGGCGGCCTGGACCGGCTTCGGGGCGGCGGCGTGGGTGGCCGGCTTCGCCGAGTCCTGCGAGGCGGGCTTGGCGGGGGCGGCCGGCTTGGCGGCCTCGGCGGCGGCCGGAGCGGCGACGGCCTTGGCGGCGAGCGCGAGCTTCTGGCCCGGGAAGATCAGGTTCGGGTTGGAGCCGACGACCGAGCGGTTGTGGTCGTACAGCGCCTGCCAGCCACCGTCGACGTGCTTGGCGTTGGCGATCTTCGACAGGGTGTCCCCGCCGACGACCTTGTAGCTCTCCTCGACCGGGGCGGCGGCCGGCTTGGCGGCCTCGGCGGCGGCCGGAGCGGCGGCCGGAGCGGCGGCGGCCGGGGCGGCGTCGACGCTGGTGGCGCCGGTCCAGGTGCTGGTCTGCGCGGGCTTCGCGGCCGGGGCGGTGTGGGCCTGGGCGCTGATGGTGGTCACCAGCGGAAGGGCGAACGCGGCGCCGGTGACGGCGGTGGCGATACCGATGCGGGCGGCGCGGGGCAGGGCGATACGACGAGCCTGTGCGGGCATGGGGAATTTCCTCTCCGACGCCTGCGAGGTGAGCTGTCGGGTTCGGGCTGGAGTTGCCCGGCCGCATGCGCGGCTTCACCCCAAGCCGGACCGTGAATTCCGGTCCGGCGACTTACCTTTGGGTCCCCCGCTCCTGCCGTACAGAGTTCAGTTCGTACCACCAGGCAGCGGCAGGACTAGGCGTTCCACCCGGTGGCCACCCGGGCCAACGCCGGGCGGTCGCTGAACTAAAGCCCATCCGATCGGGTGAAGCAATGTCGATCTCTTGAACGGGCAACAAAAGCCGGAATGACGGTGACACTCCGAATGATCGGCTGCACAGTACGTGCACAATCGATTCACCGCGAGCCACTGATCCACGACGCTCCGCCGATTTCGGTGTCCGTCCGCATGCGATCACCTACGGAAAGCCATTCACCGACACACCCCCGGTGACCCTTGTCACGTCGGCCCCCCGGGGCGGACGATCGGGCCGTGACCAACTCCGAGGCCGGCACTCTGCGCCTGGGCACCGCGCAGGGCCGCTGGGTACTACTGGCGACGGTGCTCGGCTCCAGCATGGCGATGCTCGACGGCACGGTCGTGAACGTCGCCCTGCCCCGGATCGGCACCGATCTCGGGGCCCCGCTCGCCGCGCTGCAGTGGACTCTGAACGCCTATCTGCTCACCCTGGCCGGGCTGATCCTGCTCGGCGGCGCGCTCGGGGACCGCTACGGCCGGCGCCGGGTCTTCCTGCTCGGCGTCATCTGGTTCGCCGTCGCCTCGGCGGCCTGCGCCGCCGCACCCACCATCGAGGTGCTGATCGCCGCCCGCGCGGTCCAGGGCATCGGCGGGGCACTGCTCACGCCCGGCTCGCTGGCGATGCTTCAGGCCGTCTACCACCCGGACGACCGCTCGACGGCGGTCGGCCTCTGGTCGGGCCTGGGCGGGGTGTCGGCCGCGGTCGGCCCCTTCCTCGGCGGCTGGCTGGTGGACGGCCCCGGCTGGCGGTGGATCTTCCTGCTGAACATCCCGCTGGCCGTGGTGGTCGTGGCCGTGGCGTCCCGGCACGTGCCGGAGAGCCGGGACGAGAGCGCGACCGGCCGGTTCGACGTGCTCGGCGCGGCGCTGGCCGCGCTGGCCCTCGGCTCCGTCACCTACGCCCTGACCGCGGCCGGCGACGGGCTGACCCCCGGGGTCTGGCTGACCGGCGCGGCCGGGCTGCTGCTGGGCGCGGCCTTCGTCGTGGTCGAGCGCCGCACCCCGGAGCCGATGCTGCCGCTCGGCCTCTTCTCCTCCCGGCTGTTCACCGCGGTGAACCTGGTCACCCTCTGCGTCTACGCCGCCTTCAGCGGGGTGTTCTTCCTGCTGGTCGTGCAGTTGCAGATCGTCTCGGGCTTCTCGCCGCTCGTCTCCGGGCTGGCCCTGGTGCCGATCACCGTGCTGATGCTGGCGCTCTCCGCCCGGGCCGGCCGGCTGGGCAAGCGGATCGGCCCACGGGTGCCGCTCACCGTGGGCCCGCTGATCTGCGCGGCCGGCGTGATGCTGATGCTGCGGATCGGCCCGGGAGCCTCGTACTGGACGGACGTGCTGCCGGCCGTCACCGTGATGGGCTGCGGAATGGTGCTGCTGGTGGCACCGCTGACCGCGACCGTGCTGGCGGCGGTGGAGGTCCGGCACGCGGGCATCGCCAGCGGCGTCAACAACGCCGCCGCCCGCGCGGCCGGCCTGCTCGCGGTCGCCGCGCTGCCCGCACTGGCCGGGCTCAGCGGCGACGCCTACCAGGTGCCCTCCTCCGTGAACTCCGCCTTCCGGACGGCGATGCTGATCTGCGCCGGGCTGCTGGTCACGGGCGGGCTCACCGCGTTCACGACCGTCCGGGGCAACGTCCTGGCCGCCGAGGACCACCCGGTGGCCGAGCCGGACTGCCACTACTCCTGCGCCACCAACGCCCCGCCGCTCGACCCGGGCCACCTCGCCGCCGGGGCGTCCGCCCCGCGGGCCCCCGAAACGCCCGAGGGCCCCGCCACCTGACCGGCAGCGGAGCCCTCGTACGTCTGGGAAATCGTCAGGGAGATCGCCTGAGAAACCGTCAGAGAATGTCGCCGGGCGCGTACTTGGCGGCCTCCGGGTAGGCGGCCGCAACGGCCTCGACCTGGCGGACGACCTCGGCGACCTGTGCACCGGCCGCGCCGGTGAAGGAGAGCCGGTCGGCCAGCAGCGCGTCCAGCGCGGCCCGGTCCAGCGGCATCCGCTCGTCGGCGGCGAGCCGGTCCAGCAGCTCGTTCTCCCGGGCGCCGGCCCGCATCGCCAGCGCCGAGGCGACGGCGTGCTCCTTGATGACCTCGTGCCCGGTCTCCCGGCCGACGCCCGCGCGCACCGCGCCCATCAGCACCTTGGTGGTGGCCAGGAACGGCAGGTAGCGGTCGAGCTCGGCCTCGATCACGGCGGGGAAGGCACCGAACTCGTCGAGGACGGTCAGGAAGGTCTCCAGCAGACCGTCGAAGGCGAAGAACGCGTCCGGCAGCGCGACCCGGCGGACCACGGAGCAGGAGACGTCGCCCTCGTTCCACTGGTCACCGCCCAGCTCGGCGGTCATCGACGCGTAGCCGCGCAGGATGACGGCCAGGCCGTTGACGCGCTCGCAGGAGCGGGTGTTCATCTTGTGCGGCATCGCGGAGGAGCCGACCTGGCCCTCCTTGAACCCCTCGGTGACCAGCTCGTGGCCGGCCATCAGGCGGATCGTCTTGGCCAGGCTGGACGGCGCGGCGGAGAGCTGGACGAGCGCGGTCAGCACCTCGAAGTCCAGCGAGCGCGGGTAGACCTGGCCGACGGAGGTGAGCACGTTGTCGAAGCCCAGGTGGCCGGCCACCCGGCTCTCCAGCTCGGCGAGCTTGTCGGTGTCGCCGCCGAGCAGGTCCAGCATGTCCTGGGCGGTGCCGACCGGGCCCTTGATCCCGCGCAGCGGGTAGCGGGCGATCAGCTCCTCCAGGCGGCGGAAGGCGACCAGCAGCTCGTCGGCGACGGTCGCGAAGCGCTTGCCCAGCGTGGTCGCCTGCGCGGCGACGTTGTGCGAGCGGCCGGCCATGACCAGCTCGGTGTACTGGGCGGAGAGCCGGCCCAGGCGCACCAGCACGGCGACCGTGCGGTCGCGCACGTGCTCCAGCGACTGGCGGATCTGGAGCTGCTCGACGTTCTCGGTCAGATCCCGGGAGGTCATGCCCTTGTGGATCTGCTCGTGGCCGGCGAGCTCGCTGAACTCCTCGATCCGGGCCTTCACGTCGTGGCGGGTGACCCGCTCACGGGCGGCGATCGAGCCGAGGTCGACCTGGTCGATCACCCGCTCGTAGTCGGCGACGGCGCCCGCGGGCACCTCGACGCCGAGGTCCTGCTGGGCCTTCAGGACGGCGAGCCACAGGTGGCGCTCGAGGACCACCTTGTGCTCGGGGGACCAGAGCTGGGCCAGGGTCGCCGAGGCGTACCGGGAGGCCAGGACATTGGGGATCTGGGGCTTCGCGCTCACGCTTCGCAAGCCTAACAGCCGAGGTCAGGCGGAACGCCGCCGGACCGGGTGGACGGCCGCGACGCGCGCACGGCAGCCTCCCGCGCCCCCCTGCCCGCCGGCAGCCCCGACGGCCAGGCCCGGCCGCAGCCGCATCGACGGCCACGCCGGGGCGGGCCGGAGCCAGTCGCCCGCGCCGGAGGCCAGCCCGTCCACCAGCGCCCCGAACTCGCCCTCCCGGATTCCCGGCCCCACACCGGGCCCCCGGGCCGCGCGGCCCAGACTGCGCGACTCCGGGCCGCGCGGAGGCCCGGTCTACTGCGCGCCGGCGGCCCGGCCGGTCAGCACCGGCAGCACCTGGGAACAGATCGAGTGCAGCGACACCCGCTGCTCGTCCGTCATCGCCTCGAAGGCCTGGTGGGTACGGCTCATCTCGGCGCGGATCAGGCCCAGGATCTCCCGGCCCTGCCCGGTGATCACGACGATCTTGACCCGCCGGTCACCGGCCGCCGCCTCACGGTTGGCCAGGCCCAGCGACTCCAGCCGGTCGACGATCCCGGTCACATTGGAGGCGTCACAGCCGAGCCGCCCGGCCAGCGCCCGCATCGGCACCGGCTCCTGCACCGCGCCGAGCGCCTTCGCCTGCGAGGAGGAGAGCCCGTGCCGGGCCGCCGCAGCCGCGAAGTCCTGGAAGTAGGCGGCGCCGACGGCGGCCAACGCCTCCATCAGCTCGGCGTTGGTCGGTACGGTCGTCGTCGCTGTCGAACCCATGGAGCCAGCGTACGGCCGAGTGCTTCAGCAACTCAAGCTTTGACCACGGCAAAGGTCCTCGGTCCGGCTGCCCGGGCCGTGGCTCAGAGCACCAACTGGTCGAAGAGCCGCCGCAGCTCGGCCTCCGGGTCCGCGGTCAGCCCGGTGTGCACCGGCCCCGGCTGGACGACCGCGCTGCGCGGCGCCGTCAGCCAGCGGAACCGCTGCCCGGGGCTGTCCGACGCCGCCGGGCCGGCCGGCGGCCCGCCCGCGCAGACCGCCTCGATCCCGTGCAACGCGCGCCGCACTCCGGCGACGTCCGCCACCGGGTCCAGCGCCAGCAGCCGGGCCTGGTCCAGGTGGGTCCGCGCCGCCAGGTGCGCGCTCTGCCGGCAGTACAGCAGCACGCCGACGTTGATGCACTCGCCGCGCTCCACCCGGGGCACCGCCCGGACCACCGCGTACTCGTAGTCGTGCAGCTCTGCGACGGCCGGCAGGGCAGCCGGCAGCACGGGCTCGGTCATGCGGACACCTCCGGCAGCCAGTCGCGCGGACCGGCCAGTCGCTCGGTCAGCTGGGCGCGGTACGCGGCGCGCACCGCCTCGGGCGAGTCGAAGCCCGGTTCGTCCGCGAGCCAGACGTCGGGGATCTGCGCCACCGCCGCCTCGATCGCCGCCTCCGCGAGCGGGGCGAGCGCCTTGTCCGCCGCCACCAGGTCCGGTTCGGCCCGCAGCAGCGCATGGTCGGAGGCGTCGTACGGACGGCGGACCCACCCGGCGGCGCCGGGCCAGTGGTGATGGAAGATCAGGCTGGCGCCGTGGTCGATCAGTCGCAGGCCGCCGGTGGCGACCAGCAGGTTGGGGTTGCGCCACGAGCGGTCCACATTGCCGATCAGCGCGTCGAACCAGAGCACCTGCCCGGCCAGCCCGGCGTCCACGTCGAAGCAGACCGGGTCGAAGTTGAGCGCGCCGCTGACGAAGGCCATGCCCAGGTTGAGACCGCCACTGGCGCGCATCTGGTCCTGGACCTGCTGGTCCGGCTCGCTGCGGGCGAGCACCGGATCGAGGTCGACGGTGACCAGCTCCGGCACCGGCAGGCCGAGCCGGCGGCCGAGCTCGCCCGCCAGCACCTCCGCCACCAGCGCCTTGCGGCCCTGCGCCGCGCCGACCCATTTCAGCGCGTACAGCCGCCGGTCGTCGGCCTCGACCAGGCCCGGCATCGAGCCGCCTTCTCGCAGTGGGGTCACATAACGGACCGCCGTCACCTCGGGGAGCACGCCGGACAGCCTATCGGGCATATGCACGGCCTGGGCTCTCCCAACCCACCTCCGGCCACCGCGCCACCCACCGCACGGAGGCCCCGAGCCCCGCACCGTCCGACCCGCACCGACCGGCCCGCACCGACCCCACCCGACCCCCGAAGGCCCCACCACCCCCGTCTCCACCATCCGCGCCGCCCCGGTGGCACCCCGCCCTGGGCCGTGCGAGTGTGGCGGGCAGTAGTGGCCTCGGACCCAGCGCGGTACGACCTGCACTGTAAGGATGAGCGATGGAACGATCTCGGATCCTGATCGTGGGCGGCGGCTTCGCCGGACTGGAGTGCGCTCGCCGCCTCGAACGCAAGCTCTCGCCCTCCGAGGCGGAGATCTCGCTGGTCACGCCGTTCAGCTATCAGCTCTATCTTCCGCTGCTCCCGCACGTCGCGGCCGGGGTGCTCACCCCGCAGTCGGTCGCGGTCTCGCTCCGCCGGTCGCTGCGCCGTACCCACATCGTCCCGGGCGGCGCGATCGGCGTGGACCCGCGCTCCAAGGTCTGCGTGGTCCGCAAGATCACCGACGAGGTGGTCGCGCAGAAGTACGACTACCTGGTGCTCGCCCCCGGCAGCGTGACCCGCACCTTCGACATCCCGGGCCTCACCGACTACGCGCGCGGCATGAAGACGCTCGCCGAGGCGACCTACGTCCGCGACCACGTGATCGCCCAACTCGACCTCGCCTCGGCCACCCTGGACCAGAAGGAGCGCGAGTCTCGGCTCCAGTTCGTGGTGGTCGGCGGCGGCTACGCGGGCACCGAGACGGCCGCCTGCCTCCAGCGTCTGACGACCGCGGCCGCCCAGCGCTACCCGCGGCTGGACTCCCGGCAGATCAAGTGGCACCTGATCGACATCGCCCCGAAGCTGATGCCCGAACTGGGTGACGCCCTCGGCACCGCGGCCCTGGAGGTGCTGCGTGGGCGCGGCATCGACGTCTCGCTCGGCGTCTCGGTGGCCGAAGTCGGTGCCGAGTCGGTCAAGTTCACCGACGGCCGGGTGCTCCCCAGCCGCACCCTGATCTGGACGGCGGGGGTCGCGGCCAGCCCGCTGATCGCCACCCTGGACGCGGAGACCGTCCGCGGCCGGATCGCGGTGACCGCCGAGATGCGGGTCCCGCAGTTCGAGGGCGTCTTCGCGCTCGGCGACGCGGCCGCGGTGCCGGACCTCGCCAAGGGCGACGGCGCGGTCTGCCCGCCGACCGCCCAGCACTCCGCCCGCCAGGGCAGGGCGGTGGCGAACAACGTGATCGCCGCGCTGCGCAACCAGCCTCTGGAGCCCTACTACCACAAGGACTTGGGCCTGGTGGTGGACCTCGGCGGCAAGGACGCGGTCTCCAAGCCGATCGGCGTCGAACTGCGCGGCGTCCCCGCCCAGTTGGTGGCACGCGGCTACCACCTGATGGCGATGCGCACCAATGCGGCCAAGTTCCGGGTCGGCGCCAACTGGCTGCTCAACGCCACCGCCGGCGACGACTTCGTCCGGACCGGCTTCCTGGCCCGCCAGCCCGCCCGGCTCCGCGACTTCGAGTACACCGACGCCTACTTGACGAAGGATCAGGTCCGGGCGCACGCCCAGGCCCTGCTGGCCAAGGGGTGACGGCCGCCGGGCCCGCCCAGCCACCCGGCCCCGACCCTGACCCCGGCACGACCCCAGCAACAACGCGGCACGAACGCAGCACGACCGGTGCCCCCGCCGAGCCCGGCAGGGGCACCGGCCCGTCCCCGGCCGCTACTTCGCGGTCAGGTACATCCCGCTCGCGTCCCTCCCCGCGGTGTTGCGGCACGCGTAGTCACCGCTGGGCCGCGCGTACAGCAGGGTGAGGCACTGCCCGAGGGCCTGCTGCCCGTAGTAGTTCGGGTGCATCGACTCCTGGACGACGCCCTGCGAGGAGCTGAGCCCGCCGTCGACGAACCGCGCCCACTCGCTGGTGGTGGCGGACGGCGCCGTGGTCGAGGTCGCCTGGCGGGCGGACTTCGCACACACCTCACGCCCCTGCAGCATGTCGGCGAGGTCCAGGAACTGCGCGCCCTTCGCGGCGGCGACGGCTGCCAGCGCCCGGGAGATCTGCGGGACGAGCGAGTCCCGTGCCCAGTCGGCGTCCCCGTTCCAGAACGGGCAGCCGCCGGTGTCGGAGCGGGTCCAGCCGCTCTCGGGGTAGCGCATCTCGGCGCTGCGCGGGATCGGCGAGGGGTATGACTGCAGCACGATCCGGTAGTCGCCCGTCTTGTAGCCGGCGTTCGACATCACCGCCCGGATCTCGTCCAGAGCCTTGCCGACACCGGCCATCGCGGCGGGCATCCGGGAGTCGATCGCGGACTGCTGGTCGTCGTTGCAGTAGGAGTACCAGACGAGGTAGTCCGAGACGCAGGTGGTGATCACGTCGGCGAAGCCGAGGTCGTTGCCGCCGATCGAGAGGGTGATCAGCTTGACGTTGTACTGGCCGGCCACGGTGGCGAGTTGGTCGGCCTGCGGGGCCTCGCCCTTGAACGACTGGCCGCCGTTGGCGGCGCGGTAGACGTTGGCGGCGACGGCGCCGGAACAGGCCAGGTTGATCTGGGCCTGCGCCACCGAGGGCGCACTGCGGACCTCGGCGACGTCCGAGCGGTCGCACCCGCTCGCCGCGGTCGCGCCGTACACCCGGCTCGGGTCGTACGCGCTGCCGGTCCAGGCCCGGTCGGTCCCGGCCCGGTTGCCGCTGGTGACAACGGAGTTGCCCTTCCAGCGGCCGGCCTCGCCGGAGATGTAGCTGTCGCCGAGGGTCACGCTGGCGGTCGTCCCCGTCCCGGCGTCGGCCCGGGCGGGTGCGGCGGCGACGGCCAGCAGGCCGGCCGCGCCGAGCGGGAGGGTGAGCCCGGCGGCGAGCAGCCGGCGGGCGAATCGGGTCAGTCGGGTGGTGCGGGTGGTTCTGCGAGTGATGCTCGAACAGCTTTCGGGCACGGCGGAACTCCTGCGGTCGGTCTCGCCCGCGCTGTGGGGGCGGGGAGACGCGTAGGTGAGGGTGGGCCGCCGGCCGGTGGCGCGATGAACATGACACGCCCGCACTTGTTACCGCTAGGTATCTGCACCAGGTTTCTCGCTGTGTTACCGGTCGGTTCAGATCGGTCGCGAGACGGCACCGTCCGTTCCCAGGACGGCCGCCAGGTCGTCGGCCAGCCGCCGCGCGTCGGCGGGGTCCAGCTCCGCGACGGTGATCCGCAGGCCGGGCGGGGAGTCCAGGCGGAAGCGTGCGCCGGGCGCCGCGACCCAGCCACGCTGCACCAGTGCAGCCAGCACGGTGGCCTCGTCCGGCACCGGCACCCAGACGTTGAGCCCGCTCGCACCGTGCGCCTCGATGCCGCGCGCGGCCAGCTCGCCGAGCAGTGCGCCACGCCGGGCCCCGTAGGCGGCGGCCACCCGCGAGACCGGCGCGGCGTCGGTGCGCCACAGTTCCGCGACGGTGCACTGCAGCAGGTGGCTGACCCAGCCGGCGCCGAGCCGCTGGCGGCCCAGTACCCGCCCGATGGTCTCCGCGTCCCCGACCGCGACCGAGAGCCGCAGGTCCGGCCCGTACGCCTTGGCCGCCGAGCGCACCACCGCCCAGTGCTCCGATCCGGCGCCGGCCAGCGGATGGTACGGCTGGTCGACGATGCCGTGGCCGTGGTCGTCCTCGATGAGCAGGACGCCGGGGTGCTCGGCCAGAACGGCGCGCAGCTCCCGCGCCCGCTCGGCGGTGAGCACGGCGCCGGTCGGGTTCTGCGCCCGGCTGGTGACGACCACCGCGCGGGCACCGTCCGCCAGCACCCCGGCGAGCGCGTCGGGCAGCGGGCCGTCGTCGTCCAGCCGCACCGGGGCGGCGCGCAGCCCGAGTGCCGGCAGCAGGTCCAACAGGCTCCCCCAGCCCGGGTCCTCGACCGCGACGACGTCGCCGGGGCGCAGCCGGGTGGCGAGGATCCGTTCGATGGTGTCGAGCGAGCCGGAGGCGATGGCGACCGGCCCGGCGGGCAGGCCGTCGGCGCGGAAGCCCTCGGAGGCCAGTGCGAGCAGTCCGGGGTCGGCGGAGGCGCGGCCGTAGCGCACCGGGTCGCGGCGGGCGGCCTCGGCGGCCGCGGCGAGGGCCGGGGTGAGGTCGGGCAGCTGCGCCGGGTCGGGGTTGCCGTTGGAGAGGTCCCGGGCGTGCGGCGGGACGGGCATCCGGATCTGGTCGCGCGGGGTGGTCGCGGGCCGCGGGCGGATCCGACTGCCCTTGCGGCCGGCGGTCTCGATGACGCCCCGGTCGCGGAGGAGCCGGTACGCGGCGGCGACGGTGTTGGGGTTGACGCCGAGTTCGGCGGCCAGGTCGCGCAGTGGGGGCAGCGGGGTGCCGGGCGCGAGTCGTCCGGCACTGACGCCATGTTCGACGTCGGCCGCGATTTCGCTGGCGCGCCGCCCCTTGATCGGATAGTCTCCTAGCACAAAAGAGATTATGCACTAGTACATAGAGGTTGTCATGTCAGGCAGCGCTGCGTCCTACTCCCGCACCCCCCGCACCACTCCGACCCGCTACAAGGACCGCGCGACCTGGGAGCAGGACGCGATTCACGCCATTCTGGACAGCGGCTACCTCTGCCACCTCGGATTCATAGCCGACGGCGCCCCCGTCGTGCTGCCGACCATCTACGCCCGGGTCGGCGACCGCCTGTACGTCCACGGCTCCACCGGCAGCCGGCCACTGCGCGGCGCCAAGGGCGACGAGGGGCTTCCGGTCTGCGTCACCGTCACCCTGGTCGACGGCCTGGTACTGACCAAGTCCGCGTTCAACCACTCGATCAACTTCCGCTCGGTGGTCGCCCACGGCACCGCCCACCAGGTGACCGACCCCGAGGAGCTGTCGGTCGCACTGGACGCGCTGGTCGACCAGACCGTCCCCGGCCGCTCCGCCGAGGTCCGCCCGGCCAACGCCAAGGAGCTGGCCGCCACCGCCGTCATCCGCCTCGTCCTGGACGAGGTCTCCGCCAAGACCCGGGCCGACGCCGCCGACGACGACGAGGAGGACCTCGGCCTCCCGCACTGGGCCGGCGTGGTGCCGGTGACCACGGTCTACGGCACGCCCGAGCCGCACGAGTCCACCACCGTGCCGCTCCCCGCGCACCTGCGCGACTTCACCGGGTGACGGGGGCCCGGCGATGCTGATCAGGTCCTGGGACCGGGGCGACGAGGCCGAGTGGCAGGCCTGGCTCGCCGAGGGGCGCGACTTCGGTCTGCTCGCCGCCAACGGCCGCGCCGGCGAGGGCCCGGTGCTGGTCCCCACCCACTTCCTGCTGGACGCGGAGGCCGGCGAGATCCTGCTCCACCTCGCCGCACCCAACCCCCTGCTCGCCGCCGTCCGCGCCGACCCCGCGGTCACCCTGGCGGTGACCGACGACTACGCCTTCGCCCCCGGTCACTGGCGCGGCGAGCCGGGCACGCCGACCAGCTACTACGCCTCGGTGCACTTCCACTGCACGGCCTCGGTCGTCGAGGACGCGGCCGGCAAGGCGGAGATCCTCAACCGTCAGCTGGCGCACTTCCAGCCGGAGACGCCGGACACCCGGGTCGCCCCCGGCGAGCGCCCGTTCGGCCCGCTCCTTCCGGGCCTGCGCGGGCTGCGGCTGGCGGTCCGCGAGGTACGGGCCAAGTTCAAGTACGACGACAAGAAGCCCGCCGACGAGCAGTACGCCCTCGCGGACCGGCTCGCCGAGCGCGGGCACGGCCTGGACGCGGGCGTCCGCGCCCAGCTGCTCCGGCGCAACGCCCGCCGTACGGGGTCACGACACTGACGCAAAGTCACCCGTTCGGGCCCTGGTACCGGGCGGGCCACCACGGTCGCTGATCGAATGTGAGACGAGTCCTGCCCATACGGCCGTGCCGGCGGGCCCGTCCACTCGGGGAGCGTGCGTGTCCACAACCCACACCCATCCGGCCGCCGGTGAGGCGCACCTCGGGCACGTCGTCTTCATCTCCGCGGCCGCCGCGATGGGCGGCTTCCTGTTCGGCTACGACAGCGCGGTGATCAACGGCGCGGTGACCGGCATCCAGAAGCACTTCGGGGTGGGCAACGGCGAGACAGCCTTCGTGGTGGCCATCGCGCTGCTCGGCTCGGCGGCCGGCGCGGTGGCCGCCGGCCGGCTCGCCGACCACCTGGGCCGGGTCCGGACCATGCTGCTGGCCGCCGTGCTGTTCGCGATCAGCGGCATCGGCTCGATGTTCCCGCCGACCATCCAGGTGCTGGCCACCTGGCGGGTGGTCGGCGGGGTCGCGATCGGCATCGCCTCGGTCATCGCGCCGACCTACATCGCCGAGGTCGCGCCGACCGCCTACCGCGGCCGGCTCGCCTCCTTCCAGCAGATGGCGATCGTGCTCGGCATCACCGTCTCGCAGCTCGCCAACTGGGCGATCAACCAGGCCGCCGGCGGCGAGTCCACCGGCCACCTCGGCGGCATCCAGGCCTGGCAGTGGATGCTCGGCGTGGAGACCATCCCGGCCCTGGTCTACGGGCTGATGGCGCTGGCGATCCCGGAGTCCCCGCGCTACCTGATCGCCGACCACCGCGAGGCGCAGGCCCGCGAGGTGCTGGTGGAGGTGGAGGGCGAGGGGGTGGACCTCGACGCCCGGGTCGCCGAGATCCGCGCCGTGCTGGAGTCCACGCACAAGCCGCGCGCCAAGGACCTGCTGGGCGGCCGGTTCGGGCTGCTGCCGATCGTCTGGGTCGGGATCGGCGCCTCGGTGTTCCAGCAGTTCGTCGGCATCAACGTGATCTTCTACTACTCCTCGTTCCTCTGGCAGTCCGTCGGCATCAACGAGGCCAACTCGCTGCTGATCAGCCTCTCCACCTCGATCGTCAACGTGATCGGCACGGTGGTCGCGATGGTGCTGGTCGACCGGATCGGCCGCAAGCCGCTCGCGCTGGCCGGCTCGGCCGGCATGGCGCTCTCGCTGGCCACCGCCGCCTGGGCGTTCTCCTACCGGCAAGGCACCGGTGACACCGCCACCCTGGACGACGCCCACGCCACCGTCGCCCTGGTCGCCGCGCACGTCTTCGTGTTCTGCTTCGCCTTCTCCTGGGGCGTGGTGGTCTGGGTCCTGCTCGGCGAGATGTTCCCCAACCGGATCCGGGCGCTCGCCCTGTCCGTGGCCGCCTCGGCCCAGTGGATCGCCAACTGGGCGATCACCGTCAGCTTCCCCGACCTCGCCGACTGGAACCTGTCGGCGACGTACGTGATCTACGCGGTCTTCGCGCTGCTCTCCATCCCCTTCGTGGCCTTCTGCATCAAGGAGACCAAGGGCCGCGCCCTGGAGGAGATGGGCTGAGCCCGCCGTCCGCGGCACCGCCGTCCACGCCGCCGCGCGCGGCCCGTCCCACCGAGAGGAAGCCATGCCTGAGCAGGGCGGCTCCCGGCAGAACGTCACCTTCCCCAGCAACGGCCGCGAGGCCCACGGCTACCTGGCCCGGCCGCCGCAGGGCGTCGGACCCGGGCTGGTGGTGGTCCAGGAGTGGTGGGGCCTCACCTCGCACGTCGCGGCGATGGCGGACCGTTTCGCCGCCGAGGGCTTCACCGTCCTCGCGCCGGACCTCTTCGGCGGTACGACCACCCACGACGCCGCCGAGGCCGCCCGGCTCAAACGCGAACTCCCGGTCGGGCAGGCCGTGGTGGACCTGCGCGGCGCGGTCGGCTTCCTGCTCGGGCTGGACGGCGTGGTCGGCGACGCGGTCGGGGTGGTCGGCTTCTGCATGGGCGGCGGCTTCTCCCTGCTGCTGGCCGCCGCCGAGGGCGACCGGGTGGCCGCGGTGGTCCCGTTCTACGGGCTGCCGCCCGACCCGGACTTCGACTACCGCGGCCTGACCGCCCACGTCCTCGGCCACTTCGCCGAGCACGACCGCTCGATCCCGATGGCCGCCGTGGACGAGGCGGCGATCCGGATCGGCGAGGCCACCGACGTCCGCCCGGAGATCCACTTCTATCCGGCCGGGCACGCCTTCATGAACGACGAGAACCTGCTCGGCACCCATGACGCGCTCCAGGCCCGGATCGCCTGGCGGCGGACGCTCAGCTTCCTCTGGGGCCATCTCGGCTGACGGAGGCCGTAAGGGCCGAAACGCGCTGGACAGCTGACAGTTCCGCGGTCATAGTCGCCGGGTGCAGAGCCAACCCCCACCCCCGCACCGGCGCCGCTTCCCCTGGGCCGGCCGCAACTACCGCATCCAGACCGCCGCCACCGTGATCAGCGGTCTCGGCAATGCCGGCGCCCCGATCGCCACCGCGTTCGCCGTCATGGAGAACGGCGGCTCCACGGCCGAGGTCGGCTATGTCACCGCCGCCCGGCTGGTCCCGGTGGTCCTGCTGCTGATGGTCGGCGGCGCGCTCGCCGACCGTCTGCCGCGCCACCACGTCATGGTCGCGGCCAACCTGTTCAGCGCCGTCTCGCAGGCCGTGCTGGCCGCCCTGGTGCTGGCCGGGAACGTCCAGCTCTGGCAGCTGATGCTGCTCTCCGCGGCGGGCGGCGCCGGCCACGCCTTCTACGCCCCCGCATCCGAGGGCATGATCATGCAGAGCGTGGCGGCCGAACACGCCGGCCGGGCCTTCTCGGTCTTCCGGATGGCGCTCAACTCCGCCCAGATCGGCGGCATGGCGCTCGGCGGCGCCCTCACCGCCGCCGTCGGCCCCGGCTGGGTGCTCGCGCTGGACGCCGGCTGCTTCCTGCTCGCCGCCTCGCTGCGCTTCCTCCTGGAGGCCGAGCCGGCCGCTGCGGCCGAGCCCGGCGGCGGCATGCTGCGCGACCTGCGCGAGGGCTGGCAGGAGTTCGCCTCCCGCCGCTGGCTCTGGGTGATCGTGCTCCAGTTCGCCGTGCTGATGGCCTGCATCACCGCCGTGGACGCGGTGTACGGGCCGATCGTCGCCGAGCAGCGGCTCGGCGGGGCCCGCGACTGGGGCCTGGCACTGGCCGCGCACGGCATCGGCCTGGTGGTGACCGGCCTGGTGATGGTCCGCTGGCAGCCGCGCCGGATCCTGCTGATCGGCAACTGGGGCGTCTTCCTCTTCGGCCTGCCCGCCCTGGCGCTCGCCCTGGCCGTGCCGCTGCCGGTCCTGGTGGTGGCGATGTTCCTGTCCGGCGCCGGGGTCACCGTCTTCGGCGTCAACTGGATGATCGCGCTCCAGCAGGAGATCCCGGCCGAGGCGTTCTCCCGGGTCTCGGCGTACGACCAGCTCGGCTCGCTCTCGCTGGCTCCGGTCGGCACCGCCCTGGCCGGCCCCGCAGCGGACGCGCTCGGCCTCTCCGGCGCACTCTGGGCGTGTGCGGCGCTCTGCCTGCTGCTGAGCGCCGTCGTCCTGCTGGAACCCCAGGTCCGCCGTCTCTCCCGGCGTACCGCCGACCGGCCGTCCGCACGGCTCGCGGAGCCCGCCACCACCCGCTGACGCGCCCGGTGCGCCCCGCGTGCGCCCTCCGGTGGGCAACCACCGGCGGACGCCGCTCGTCCGACCAGGTGACGACGGAGTCAGACCTGGGGGGGCGCCCGATGCCGAAGCCACTGCTGTTCCTGGACGTCGACGGCGTGCTCAACCCGGTCTGCCCCGAAGCGGACGCCGACTTCGACGCCCACACCCTGCTCGGCTACACCGTGCTGCTCTCCGCCCGGCACGGCACCTGGCTGCGCGAGCTGGCCGGTACGTACGAGCTCGTCTGGGCCACCACCTGGGAGGAGCAGGCCAACGCCCACATCGCCCCGGTGATCGGCCTGCCCGAGCTGCCGGTGGTCCGCCTCACCGGCTACGTCCCGCAGCCCGGCGACCCGAAGATGCCGCTGATGGAGCTGTTCTCCGCCCACAAGTGGGCCCCGCTGCTGCGGTACGCCGCCGGCCGGCCCTTCGCCTGGGTCGACGACGTCATCCCCGGCCGTCTGGTCCGCAACTCGCTCTGGCGGCGCGACCGCCTCCTGCTCCCGATCGACCCGGGCCAGGGCCTGGAGCGCCCGCACGTCGACCGGCTGCTCGCCCGCCCGCCGCGCGCCCTCGCCGTCCCGCCGTTCGTCAGCCGGTGGGCAGCCAGCTGACGTGCCCGGCCAGCAGCGCGTACCCGACGAAGGCCACCGTGTCGATCAGCGCATGCGCCACCACCAGCGGCATCACCCGGCCCCACCGCCGGTACAGCAGGCAGAACACCGCGCCCATCACCATGTTGCCGACCAGCCCGCCGACCCCCTGGTACAGGTGGTACGAGCCCCGCAGCACCGAGCTGGCCACCAGCGCCGCCGGCCACGACCAGCCCAGCTGCCCGAGCCGGCGCAGCAGGTAGCCGAGGACGACGACCTCCTCCAGGATCGCGTTCTGCCAGGCGGAGGCGACCAGCACCGGGATCCGCCACCAGACGTCCGGCAGCCCGGACGGCGCCACCGTCAGGTTGTACCCGGCCGCCTGCGAGAGCAGGTAGAGCGCCAGCCCGGAGCCGCCGATCGCGGCGGCCACGACGGCTCCGCGGCCGAGGTCGCGCAGCTTCTGCCCGAGGTCGAAGCCGATCACCCGTAGCGAGGTGCCCTCGCGCACCAGCAGGTAGCCGACCAGGACGACCGGCATCAGCCCGCGCCCGATGTAGTAGAGCTGCCAGGCGAGGTCCAGCCAGGGGCGGCCGGGCGCGCGCGAGGAGTTCAGGGTGGCGACCTGCTGGCCGAGGCTGAGCGTCTCGGTGAGCGATCCCGTGAAGCTGATCAGCGCGCCGATGCCACTGGCCCCGAGGGAGAGGCCGAGAACGGTCAGCAGCTCGACGCCGAGCAGCCGGCGCGTGGGCTTCGCGGTCTCCGGTTCGGTCGAGGCGGTGGTCACGGCGTGCTCCAGCGGTCCGGCATCGCTCCGGCCGTCGGCCGACCGCCGGAGCGGTCATCCTTCCACAGGGGCGGTGAAGGGGCGGTCGGACCCTCAGCCCACCGGCCAGGTGTGCACCGGCTCGCCGCCGCGCATGTACTCGACGTACCGCCGGGTCATCGCCGCCAGTGCGGCCGGCCGGTCCATCCCGAACTGCTCGCGCAGCCGGTGGAAGGTGGCGCTCTGCCAGGAGGCGCCGTTGACCCGGCGCAGGCAGCGCTGCTCGATGATGCCGAGGTAGCGGTCCCGGTCGGCGGGCTCCACGCCCCACTCGTCCAGCCCCTGGTGGGCCATCGGCAGCAGTTCGTTCATGATCAGGTCGACGGCGGGCACGGTGGTGAGCCCGCCGCCGCGACCGGCCCGGCCCTGCCGCGGCCACTGGAAGACGGCGTCGATGCCGTACCGGGCGGCCTGCCGGAAGTTCTCGTCGGCCCGCTCGAACGGCAGCCTGTTCCAGATCGGCCGCGGCTGCTCGGCCAGCACCCGTACCAGGCCGTAGTAGAACGCCGCGTTGGCCAGCGTGTCGGCGACGGTCGGCCCGGCCGGCAGCGCGCGGTTCTCCACCCGCAGGTGCGGCACGCCGTCGCTGACGTCGTACACCGGCCGGTTCCAGCGGTAGATGGTGCCGTTGTGCAGCCGCATCTCGGCGAGCCGCGGCACGCCCCCGGAGGCGAGCGTCTTGACCGGGTCCTCGTCGTCACAGATCGGCAGCAGCGCCGGGAAGTACCGCAGGTTCTCCTCGAAGAGGTCGTACGCCGAGTCCACCCACCGCTCGCCGAACCACGTGATCGGGCGCACGCCCTGGGCCTTGAGCTCCGCCGACCGGGTGTCGCAGGCCTGCTGGAAGAGCACCGGCCTGGTCTCCCGCCAGAGCTCGCGCCCGAACAGGAACGGCGAGTTGGCGCCGAGTGCGAGCTGCGGGCCGCAGATCGCCTGGGCGGCGTTCCAGACCGAGGAGAACCGTTCGGGGGTGACCTGCAGATGCAGCTGCAACGAGGTCGCGGCGGCCTCGGCGACCATGGTGATCGACTCCAGCTGGAGGCGTTCGACGCCCTCGATGTCCAGCGTGATGTCCTCGCCGCGGGCGGCCAGGATCTGGTCGCTGAGCAGGCTGTACCGCTGGTTGTGGGACATCGCGTCCAGCCCGGTGTGGTCGTGCTCCAGGGTCGGCAGGATTCCCACCATGACGATCCGCGCACCGGCCTCGGCGGCCCTGCGGTCGGCGTAGCGCAGCCCGGTGTCGATCTCCTCGCGCAGCTCCTCGAACACGTGGCCGCAGAGCCGGTGCGGGGTGATGTTGACCTCGATGTTGAACTGCCCGAGCTCGGTCTGGAAGTCACTGGAGCCGATCGCGCTGAGCACCTGGGCGTTGCGCATCACCGGCAGGCCCTGCTCGTCGGCGAGGTTGAGCTCGATCTCCAGGCCCATCACCGCCCGGGGCCGGTCGAAGCGGTCCTCGCGCAGCATCCGCCCGAGCGCGTCGAGGCAGGACTGGAGCTTGCGGCGGTACAGCTGCCGGTCCGACAGGTCCGCGCGCGTCGCCACGACCTTCTCGCCCATGATCCCCTCCTCCTGAGCCGCCCGGCCGAGCGACCGTGCATGCATCATGCCCACCTCGAAGATCGATACCCGATTGCTTCGAACGGCTTGCAATGCAAGGAAACTGACGGTCTTTCAGCACATCCGCCGACTTGCCCGGCGCCACCGCCTGTGATAAACAGGTCACCCTGCGCACCTGTTCGATAGAATTCGCACTGCGCCCAGGCCGGCCCGCTGCCGCTCCGAAACCCTCGTCGACGGCGGCGGCCGTACCCGCACCGCGATCATGCACAACCGGACATGGCCAGGTCCCGTCACCGACGACACACCGCGCCATGCCGGTATGCCGCACTCGCACGCCGATCTCGCACGGAGAGGCGACCCCGCCATGACTCTGCAGACCCCCCAGCCCCCGCCCAGTGCCCTGCGCGCCGTCCTCGCCGCGCTCGACTCGGAGGACGCGCTGCGCCAGCCCGCCGCCGCAGCACTGCGTCATCCGACCGGACCGCTGCTCCCCGCGCACCCGCTCGCGGTCCACGTCCTGGACGGGCCGCGCCCCGAGCTCACCGCCGCCCGGCGGACGGGCTGGCGCTTCCTGATCAAGGACGGCACCGAGGTGGCCGCCGCGGCCGAGGTGGTGCAGGGCGTCGAGGGCCACACCTTCTCCCACTTCACCGCCGGGCCCTACCTGGACTCCACCGTCCGGGCGCTGCGCCAGGCCTGGCAGCTCACCCAGACGTCACGGGCCCGCCGGCAGCCCCGGCTGCTGACGTTCCCGGGCCAGTACGCGACGGCGCTCTGGCTGCACAGTCCGGACGCCGACCCGGGGGCGGACCTTCTGATCCCGCTGGCACCGGCCCCGCTCGGGGTCACCGCGCACCGCGCCTACCCGGCCGCCGACCTGCTGCCGGTGCTGGCCCGGGCGCCGCTGGGCCGGCCGCTGCTGCTCGGCTCCTCCTGAGCCCTCCCCCGCCGGCCGGCTCCCTCGCCGGCCGCTCCCTCACCGATCGCCCCGCCGGCGCGCTCCGCGCCGGCCCCGCTCTGCCCGCCCCACCCGGACGGGCCATCGGACATGGCCCTGAAAGGCCAGCCGCCTGATGGCCCGTCCGGGGGCTTTTCCGGGCCGCAGCCACCTGAACGGGTGATCTCTGCCCTCGGCTTGTGGCGCATGTCACCAAACTGCTGCGCGATCGTCCCGGGATGCCGACACTGGGAACCAGCGTGGAAGGACCACCTGTCCTACCCACTTGAGCGCCGGTCTACACCCGTCCGGCGCCGGACAGGATCCGACTACCGCGGCGGCTCCCGACGGGCATCCGACGGCGCCGCACCACGGGGAGGATCGCAGAGCGAAGCGAGGGTACGTATGTGCCAGCACCGTCCTGAATGCCCGACGGCCGAGTCCGAGGACCGCGAGGCGGCCGTACCGGTGGCCTGCCACCCGGAGCAGGGTTGGAGCCTGCTCTGCAACGGCGTCCTGCTCTTCGAGGACACCGGCGAACTGCTGCCCGACGGCCGGGTGATCGCCCCGCGCCGCCCCGTCGCCCACGCGGCCTGACCCGCAGGCGGGGGCAGCCGCCGACAGAAGTCGAGGAACGGGCAGGGCCCCGGTGATGGAGCACCTCCCAGCCGAAGGCTGGGGGACTTCCGCACCGGGGCCCTGCCGTAGCTCGGATCGCTCAGTTGCCGTACTCGTCCAGCGGCGGGCAGGAGCAGACCAGGTTGCGGTCGCCGTACGCGCCGTCGATGCGACTGACCGGGGGCCAGTACTTGTCCGCCGGGTTCACACCCGCCGGGAAGACCGCCTCCTGCCGCGAGTAGCCGTGCGCCCAGTCGCCGGCCAGCGTGGCGGCGGTGTGCGGGGCGTTACGCAGCGGGTTGTCCTCGGCCGCCCACTCGCCCGAGCCGACCTTGTCGATCTCGGCGCGGATCTCGATCATCGCGTCGCAGAACCGGTCGATCTCGTGCAGGTCCTCGGACTCGGTCGGCTCGATCATCAGGGTGCCGGCCACCGGGAAGGACATCGTCGGCGCGTGGAACCCGTAGTCGATCAGGCGCTTGGCGATGTCGTCCACCGTCACGCCCGTCTCCTTGGTGAGCGGGCGCAGGTCGATGATGCACTCGTGCGCGACCAGGCCGCCGGGGCCGGTGTAGAGCACCGGGAAGTGCGGGGCCAGGCGCTTGGCGATGTAGTTGGCGTTCAGCACCGCCACCTGGGTGGCGCGCTTGAGGCCCTCGCCGCCCATCAGCCGGACGTACGCCCAGGAGATCGGCAGGATGGCCGCCGAGCCCCATGGCGCGGCCGAGATCGGGCCGACGCCGGTGGCCGGGCCGGCCTCCGCCTGGAGCGGGTGGTTCGGCAGGTACGGCGCGAGGTGCGCGCGGACCGCGACCGGGCCGACGCCCGGGCCGCCGCCGCCGTGCGGGATGCAGAAGGTCTTGTGCAGGTTCAGGTGCGAGACGTCCGCGCCGAACTTGCCCGGCTTGGCCAGGCCGACCAGGGCGTTCAGGTTGGCGCCGTCCACGTACACCTGGCCGCCGGCCTCGTGCACGGCCGCGCAGATGTCGGTGATCTCGGTCTCGTACACGCCGTGGGTGGACGGGTAGGTGACCATCAGCACGGCGAGCTGGTCGCGGTGCTGCTCGATCTTGGCCTTCAGGTCGTCCACGTCGACGTCGCCGTCGACCAGGGTCTTCACCACGACCACGCGCATGCCGGCCATCACGGCGGAGGCCGCGTTGGTGCCGTGCGCGGAGGACGGGATCAGGCAGACGTCACGCTGCGTGTCGCCGTTGGCGTGGTGGTACGCGCGGACGGCCAGCAGGCCGGCCAGCTCGCCCTGGGAGCCGGCGTTCGGCTGGATCGAGACGGCGTCGTACCCGGTCACCTCGACCAGCTGCTGCTCCAGCTGGCGGATCAGGGTCAGGAAGCCCTGCGCCTGCTCGATCGGCGCGAACGGGTGCAGCTGGCCGAACTCGGGCCAGGTCACCGGCTCCATCTCGGTGGTCGCGTTGAGCTTCATGGTGCAGGAGCCCAGCGGGATCATGCCACGGTCCAGCGCGTAGTCGCGGTCCGACAGGCGGCGCAGGTAGCGCAGCATGGCGGTCTCGGAGCGGTGGCTGTGGAAGACCGGGTGGGTCAGGTACTCGTCCTCGCGCAGCAGCGCGGCCGGCAGCGCGTCGGCGCTCTCGGCGGCCTCCACGCCCTCGACGCCGAACGCGGCCCAGACGCCCGCCAGGTGCTCGCGGGTGGTGGTCTCGTCGGTGGAGACCGAGATCCGGTCCTCGCCGTCCTGGTGGACGTTGATGCCGTGGGCGCGCGCGGCCTCGGCGACCGCGGCGGCGCGGCCGGGGACGACGGCGGTGACGGTGTCGAAGAACTCGCCGTGGAGCAGCTCGACGCCGCCGGCCCGCAGGCCCTCGGCGAGGGCGGCGGCGTAGCGGTGGGTGCGGCGGGCGATGTCGGCCAGGCCGTCCGGGCCGTGGTAGACGGCGTACATCGAGGCCATCACGGCGAGCAGCACCTGGGCGGTGCAGATGTTGCTGGTGGCCTTCTCGCGGCGGATGTGCTGCTCACGGGTCTGCAGCGCCAGGCGGTAGGCGCGGGTGCCGTCGGCGTCGACGGAGACGCCGACCAGGCGGCCGGGCAGCGAGCGGGCGTACTCGGCACGCACCGAGAGGTAGCCGGCGTGCGGGCCGCCGAAGCCCATCGGCACACCGAAGCGCTGCGAGGTGCCGCAGGCGATGTCGGCGCCGAGCGAGCCCGGGGACTTCAGCAGGGTGAGCGCCAGCAGGTCGGCGGCGACGGCGACGACCGCGCCGAGGCCGTGGGCCTGCTCGATGACGGGGGCGAGGTCGCGGACCACACCGGTGGCGCCCGGGTACTGCAGCAGCACACCGAAGACGCCGCGCTCGGCGATCTCGGCGGGGATGCCCGCGGAGAGGTCGGCGACGACGACCTCGACACCGGTCGGCTCGGCACGGGTCTCGATCACCGCGATGGTCTGCGGCAGGGTCTCGGCGTCGACCAGGAAGACACCGCCCTTGACCTTGGTGACGCGGCGGGCCAGCGCCATCGCCTCGGCGGCCGCGGTGCCCTCGTCCAGCAGCGAGGAGCCGGAGGTGGCCAGGCCGGTCAGGTCGGAGACCAGGGTCTGGAAGTTGAGCAGCGCCTCCAGGCGGCCCTGCGAGATCTCCGGCTGGTACGGCGTGTACGCGGTGTACCAGGCCGGGTTCTCCAGGACGTTGCGCAGGATCACCGGCGGGGTGAAGGTGCCGTAGTAGCCCAGGCCGATCATCGGCTGGAGCACCTGGTTGCGTCCTGCCAGCTCGCGCAGCTCTGCGAGGACCTGCGCCTCGCTGCGGCCGGCGGGCAGGTCCAGGCCGGTGATGGAGCGGATCGCCTCGGGCACGGCGGTGGCGGCGAGCTCGTCCAGCGAGCCGTAGCCGACCTGGGCCAGCATCTTCTCCTGCGCGGCGGCGTCGGGGCCGATGTGGCGGTTCTCGAAGGGACTGGCCAGCTCAAGCTCGGTGAGGGTCGGGGCGCCGGTGGGGCGTCCCTCGTTCGGCTGGGCGTTCATGGTGGTCGAGGCCTCCTGGTCACGGACCGGCGGGGGTACGCACGCCGTACGGCTCCGCCGCTGCGGACAACAGCGGAAGGGCCTGGACGGGCGGACCCAACAGGCCTCCCCCTCTGTCATCGGGACCTGAGAGCTTCGCCCGCGCGGCACGCCGTGGGCGCGCCGCCGGCTTGCACCGTCGGTGAGGGTGGTGGCCACCGGCTCCCTCGCCGGTAGTCCTGCCCTGCTTTCCAGAGTGACCTATCCCACACGGTACGGATGCCTGAGAGATTCCGGGGAGGAGTTGCTCCTTCGGCGCCCCGACCAGTGGTTTTCGCTGTCGGGGACTCTCCCGAGCGGGCTCGGCGGTCGCGCCCAGGGTACCAGCGGGAGGCCCTTCGATCACGGGTGCGTCGGGTCGATCCCGGGACGGCCCCGTGACCCGGACGGCGCAGCACCGGGCCCGTCCGGCCCTGCCCCGGTCGCGGGCGTCCGGTTCATGGCTTTTGGTGTGAAGTGGCGGATGGAACGGGCGGCCCGGCCGTCGGCCTTCGGGAGTTCCGCAGGCGCAGCGCACTGGAGGAAAGAGTGCAGACCGATATCGACCCCCGGGACCTCATCGGCCACAAGGCGGTCGACCGCAACGGAGACAAGATCGGGACGGTCGACGAGGTGTACCTGGACGACGCCACCGGACAGCCCGAATGGGCGGCCGTCCGGACCGGCATCTTCGGCCGGGACGCCTTCGTCCCCCTGACCACGAGCGAGTTCTCCGGCGACGAGCTGCGGGTGCCGTACGACAAGTCACTGGTGAAGGAGTCGCCGGACTTCGGCGTCGGCCAGCACCTGTCGCCGGCCCAGGAGCTCCAGCTGTACCGCTACTACGGACTGGATACCCCGGTGGACGGACGCCCGTCGGCGGGCGACGGCTCCGGCTCCGATCCGGCCGACCACGACTTCGGCTCCGTCCCGGCAGCGGCCCCGAGGGCGGCCGCCGGCACCGTGGTGGCCGCGGCCACGCACACGGCGCCGGCGCCCGCGGACACCCCGGCGGCCCCGAACGCCGGACCGGCCGCGCCCGTCGCGAAGCCGCTCGCCTTCCACTCGGCCGACACCCCGGCCGCCTCCCCCCACAGCACCCCGGCAGCCGACCTCGGCAAGCCGTCCGAACCCGCCACGGAGGCCAACGTGCGGACCCTCAGCACCTCCGCACCCGCCGCCCCCACGGCGCCGGTCACCCCCGAGTCGCGCCCCCAGGCCGCGCCGGCCACCACCGGCCCGGTCGCCCCTGCCGCCCCGGCCAGGTCCACGTCCGCGCCGGCCTCGTCCGCGCCGACGTCGTCCACGTCCGCCCCGGGCGCCTCCACCTCCGGGCCGGCCTCGTCCGCGCCCAGCGGCCCGGTGGAGATCACCTGCCGCGAGGAGCGCCTGGACATCACCACCGAGTGGCACGTCCTCGGGACCGCGAAGCTGCGCAAGTACGTGACCAGCGAGCCGGTCGAGCGCCGCGTCCCGGTGGTCCGCGAGCGCGTGCGGGTGGAGCGGATGCCGGTCGGCGAGGCGGAGCGGGCCTCGCTGAGCGAGAAGGACATCGCCGAGGCGGTGGAGGAGGTCACGCTGCGCGAGGAGCGCCCGGTGGTCCGCAAGTACGTGGCCCCGATCGAGCGGGTGCGCCTGGTGGTCGAGCGGTACACCACCGAGGAGGTGATCCGCGACGAGCTGCGCCGCGAGCACGTCGAGGTCCACGACAACACCGCCTCGGCCTCGACCCCGGCCCCGCCCCCCGCAACGCCGCCCACCCACGCCCACACCCCCGCACCGGCCGACGAGCCGTCCCGCCCGGCCCCCCTCAGGCCCCTCGCCTGACGGAGCAGTTCACCGAGGACTCCGGGCCCGCCACGGCCCGGGGTCCTTCGGGTTCTCCACCCCGCGACCCCGGCCTTCGGGGCCGCGGTCCTTCGACTTTGCCAAAGCTTCACCGATCGATATTTGACACACTGAAGTATCTCCCTGCATGGTTATTTCAGTTCATTCACTATGTACGGGAGGAAGCAACCGTGAGTGAGGCACCACAGCCCACCACCGCGGCCGAGAAGCAGAGCAGCGCCCGGGTCCTGCCGGCCCTCATCCTGGCGATGCTGTCGTTCAGCGTGGTGCAGACCGCGGTCGTCCCGATCCTGCCCTCGCTGGCCAAGGAGCTCAGCGTCTCCGGCTCCAGCATCACCTGGCTGATGACGGCCAACCTGCTCTCCGCCGCCGTGCTGACCCCCCTGCTGGGCCGCTTCGGCGACCTGCGCGGCCGCAAGCCGATGCTGCTGATCTCGCTGACCGGCCTGGTGGCCGGCTCCGCGCTGGCGGTCAGCACCCACTCCTTCACCTGGCTGGTCGTCGCCCGTGTCCTGCAGGGCGCCGGCGGTGGCGTGCTGCCGCTGGCGATCAGCATCGTCCGCGACGAGCTGCCGAAGCAGAAGGTGACCGGCGGCGTCGCCGCCATCAGCGCCTCGATGGGCGTCGGCTCCGGCCTAGGCCTGGTGGCGACCGGTCTCCTGCTGGAGCACTGGAGCTACAAGTCGATCTTCTGGATGGGTCTGGTCTTCGGCCTGATCGCGGTCGCCCTGGTCGCCCTGCGCGTTCCCAGTGACCCGGTCACCGACAAGGAGGGCGGCGCCGACCCGCTCGGTGCCATCACCCTGGCCGGCTGGCTCTCCGCCCTGCTGGTCGCGGTCAGCCAGGGCAACAACTGGGGCTGGACCTCGACCAAGACCCTCGGCCTGTTCGCCGTCGCCGCGGTCGTCGCCCTGATCTGGGGCGTCATCGAAGTCAAGGTGAAGCACCCGCTGGTGGACATGAAGATGATGTCCCGCCCGGCCGTCGCCTTCACCAACCTGGCCGGCCTGCTGATCGGCTTCGGCATGTACGGCTCGTTCATGGTGATCAGCAACTTCGCCCAGACCCCGGAGAAGTTCACGCACTACGGCTTCACCGCCACCGTGCTGCACGCCGGCGTCATGCTGCTGCCGTCCGCCATCGGCTCGATGGTCGCCGCCCCGCTGGGCGCCCTGCTCATCGCCCGCCGCGGCCCGCGGCTGCCGCTGGTCCTCGGTGGCGTGCTCGGCGCGATCGCGATGGCCTACCTGGCCGCGCGCCACAGCCACGAGGCCGACATCTACACCGCTTCGGCGATCTTCGGTCTGGGCATCGGCCTCGCCTTCTCGGCGATGCCCGCCTACATCAACGGCGCCGTCCCGGTCGAGCAGAGCGGCATCGCCAACGGCATGAACGCCGTGCTGCGTACCGTCGGTGGCGCGATCGGCACCGCCGTGATGGCCGCCATCCTGACCGGCGACACCATGAAGCTGCCGATCCCGGTCTCGCTGCCCACCCTGGACGCCTACAAGCACGCGTTCTGGACCGCCGCGGTGGTCTGCGCGATCGCCGGCGCCGTCCCGTTCCTGATCCGCTCCGTCAAGCCGGCCGCCACCGTCGCCGCCGGCAACGAGGTCGCGGACCTGAACTCCAGCCCCGCGCTGGCCAAGACCGACGCCTGACGAGGCGTCCACCCCCCGCGCCCAGGGACAGGGCGCGGGGGACCGGTCCCCGAACGGTCGACGAGGGCATCGCGACCATCCGAGGCCGGCACTTCACACGGCCCCACCCGGTTCCCCTGCCGGGTGGGGCCGTTTCGTGCGCTCAGCCCTCCCCCCGGCCCCCGTCCCCGTCTGCGCCCCCGCCCTCGCGGCCCCGCAACGGCAGCGCACGCGCGGGCTCCAGCGCCGGGTCGTCCACCGCGAACGTCCGCACTCGGCCCGGCCCGCTCCACGGCGTCTCGAACCGCACCGTCACCCGCCCGACCCCGCTGCCCTGCACCCACCCGGGCCCGAACTCGCCGTGCCGCACGTCCTGCCCCGGCATCCAGTGCCGCACCGCGGGCCCGGCCGGCTCCGGCTCGTCCTCCTCCTCGCCGTCCCCCACCTCGTGCTCGGCGGCCTCCTCCCGGACGGCCTGCGCGAACAGGTCCTCCTGGGTGTAGTCGGCAAGCTGCGAGACCCCGACGCCGAGCAGCCGCACCCCGCCGGTGATGTCCACCTGCGACGCCAGCCGCCGGGCCGTCTCGGTGATCACCGCCTCGTCGTCCGTCGGGCCGCGCAGCGTCTCCGAACGGGTCAGCGTGGAGAAGTCGAACCGCCGCACCTTCAACACCACCGTCCGCCCCGACCGGCCGGCCGCGCGGAGCCGCCGCACGCACCGCGCGGCCAGGACGTCGACCTCGCGCAGCACGCGGTCCCGGTCCGCGAGGTCCACCTCGAAGGTGTCCTCCACCGACACCGACTTGGCGTCCTGGTCGGCGACGACCGGCCGGTCGTCCACCCCTGTCGACATCTGGTGGACGCCGGCGCCGTGCGCCTTCCCCAGCAGCTGCACCAGCTCCGCCTCCCCCGCCTCGGCGAGGTCGGCCACCGTGTTCAGCCCGGCGCGCCGCAGCACCTGTTCGGTGGCCGGGCCGATGCCGGGCAGCGCGCGCACCGGCATCGGCCCGAGCACCGCGCGCTCCTGGCCGGGCTCGATCAGCACCAGCCCGTCCGGCTTGGCCTGCTCGGAGGCGATCTTGGCCATCAGCTTGGACCCGGCCGCCCCGACCGAGGCTGTCAGCCCGGTCCGCCGGTGGATGTCGGCCCGCAGGTCCTCTGCGAGGGCCAGCACCAGCCGCTCCCCCGTCCCGTGGTCGGCCGCCGCCAGCGCCGGACCGTACGGACCGGCCTCCAGGTCGACGAACGCCTCGTCCAGGCTGAGCGGCTGGACCAGCGGCGACAGCTCCCGCAGCAGGCCCATCACCAGCTCGCTCACCTGCCGGTAGGCCTCGAAGCGCCCGGACAGGAACGCCGCGTTCGGGCAGAGCCGGCGCGCCTGCGCCATCGGCATCGCCGAGTGCACGCCGAACTTCCGCGCCTCGTACGAGGCCGTGGAGACCACCCCGCGCCCGCCCAGACCGCCGACGATCACCGGCTTTCCGCGCAGGCTCGGCTTGGCCGCCTGCTCCACCGCGGCGAAGAAGGCGTCCATGTCGAGGTGGATGATGCTCGGCAGTGACCGCACCTGCCGATCATGCCGCACCGGTACGACAGTCCGGCCGAACCCGGCCGCCTCCCCGCACCCGGCGAGGTCCCGCCCCGGCGAAAGTCCCGCCCCGGTGACGTCCCGCCCCGGTGACGTCCCGCCCCCGACAGGGCCTACCGCTGCTGCGCCGCCCCCGCATCGGCCAGCGCCCGCGGGATGCCCTCCTCCTTGGGCCCGAGGAACAGCGGGTCCGGCCGCAGCCAGGCGTTCAGCGCGGCCTTGCCCGCCCCCGGGATCTCCCGCAGCCCGCCGTACAGCCAGGTGGCGTCGTGCACCTCCGGCACCCCGACCGCGTACGCGTCGATGCCGGCCGCCTCACAGAGCGCCAGCGCCCGCCGGACATGGAAGTCCTGGCTGACCAGCACCGCCCGGTCCACCCCGAAGATCCGGTGCGCCCGGGTGCAGGAGTCCCAGGTGTCGAAGCCCGCGTAGTCGCCCACCACCCGTACCTGCGGCACCCCGTGCTCGATCAGGTACTGCCGCATGGCGTCGGTCTCGTCGTAGCTGTCCCGCCCGTTGTCGCCGGTGACCAGGACCGCCTGGACCTTCTGCTCCCGGTACAGGTCGACCGCCGCGTCCAGCCGGTGCGCCAGGTACGGCGACGGCTTGCCCTCGGACAGGCCCGCGCCGAACACCACCGCCACCGGTGCCTTCGGCGCGCTCGCCACCGTACCGACCCGGTCGTCCGCCGAGATCCACAGCCAGGCACTCGGCGCCAGTGCCAGCGCGCAGACCGCGGTGACGAGTTGGAAGATCCGGCGCTGCGTGCGCCGCCGTCCCAGCCGGACGCCGAGCCGCCGTGCCCGCCGCCGCAGCAGGCCGGGTATTCCGGAGCCGAACCGCACGTGCTCCCCCTTGAGTCGCTCACCAGGCTTGATCGGTTCACCAGGCACGACGAGGCCGCGGGCCCGGACGGTTCCCCGTCCGGGCCCGCGGCCTCGTCAGTACGCCTGTCAGACCGCGCGGTTGCGGCGCTGCGCCAGCTCGTCGCCCGGGTCGTGCCCGACCACCGTCTCACCGGTGTCGGTCCGCTCGGCGTGCAGCCGCCCGAGAGCCAGCTCCAGTTCCTTCCAGACCGCGCCGACGGCGATGCCGAAGACGCCCTGACCGCCCTTCAGCAGGTCGACCACCTGCTGCGGCGTGGTGCACTCGTACACCGTGGCGCCGTCGCACATCAGCGTCAGCCCGGCCAGGTCGGCGACCTCGGGCGACTGCAGATGGGCGACCGCCACCCGGATGTTCTGGAGCGAGACGCCGGCGTCCAGCAGCCGCTTCACGATCTTCAGCAGCAGGATGTCGCGGAAGCTGTACAGCCGGTGGCTGCTCGCCGGGTAGACCGAGCGGACACTGGGCTCCAGCAGCCCCGTCCGGGCCCAGTAGTCCAGCTGGCGGTAGGTGATCCCGGCCGCCGCACAGGCCGTCGGGCCGCGGTAGCCGATCAGCTCAGAGGTGGGCGCGAGCCGCTCGATGGCGGGCTGACCGGGCTGTACGGCCGGGAACCGGCTCAGCCGGGGCAGCTCCGTCCGGGACAGGTCGGTCACGCTGCGGGCGGTGCGCGGCATGTGCACGGCGCACAGGCCTCCCACGGCCGCTTCATCGCCGGTGCCGGTCATGCCTACCTCCGTCCACTCATGCTGCGGGCAACCCAGACTGCGGGCGACAGGCACCCGGGCAGCCACCCCTGACGGTAGGCAGTCCCCTATGGCCCGTCAACGATCGCCACGCCGGGCGGGACAAACCACGTCACTCAGGAGAGTGGTTTTTCGTGCCCCTAGTGTGGGTAGGTAGACGCCTTTTGGCAAAACGGCCGAACGTACACGGCACAACGCCGCACGCGGCCCCGGGGCGACACGCCGCAGGCGGCCGGCTACTGCGGCGTGCCGCCGCCGAAGTCCTCGGGCGAGACCTGGTCGAGGAACTCGCGGAACTTCTCGACCTCGTCCTCCTGCTCGTCCGGGATCGCGATGCCCGCCTCGGCGAGCACCTCCTCGCTCCCGTAGATCGGCGTACCGGTGCGCAGCGCCAGCGCTATCGCGTCGGACGGCCGGGCGCTCACCTCGACCCCGCCGGCGAACACCAGCTCGGCGTAGAAGACGCCCTCCCGCAGGTCGGTGATCCGCACCTCGGTGAGCTGCTGCCCGAGCGCCTCCAGGACGTCCTTGAAGAGGTCGTGGGTCAGCGGGCGCACCGGAGTCATGCCCTGCTGGGCGAAGGCGATCGCGGTCGCCTCGCCGGGGCCGATCCAGATCGGCAGGTAACGGTCGCCCCCGACCTCCCGGAGCAGCACGATCGGCTGGTTGGAAGGCATCTCCACCCGGACACCCACGACGTCGAGCTCATTCACACAGGCAACCCTATGGCCCTTGACCCGGATATGAAAGCGCAGAGCCGACCGCGCTGGTCAGCGGGGTCGGCCGGTCAGGCACGGGTCCGCAGACCGGCCTGGACCATGGCCGCGTGCAGCCGGACGGAGAGCGTGGCGAGCTCCCTGGCGGTGGCCTCGGCGTGCGCCCTGGTCTGCGGGTTCCGGTGCCGCCGCAGCGGCGCCACCACCTGCTCGACGAGCGCGATCTCGCGGTCGGCGGCCGCCTTCATGGCGCGCAGGTGGCGCGGCTCCAGCCCGTACCGGCCCAGCTCCGCCACGAGCCGGGCGACCTGCAGCGCCTCGCCGTCGTAGCCGCCGTCCGGCCCCGCCGCGACCAGCCCGTAGGACTCCCACTCGGCCAGCTGCCGCTCGCCGGCCTCGGCGGCCGCCAGCAGCTCGGCCCGGCCCAGCCGGACCCCGGCCGGGCTCTCGGCGCCGGCCACCAGCTCGCGGTCCGCCTCCTCCAGCGGCCCGGGCCGGGCGTCGGCGGCGGGCAGCGCGGGCGGGCTCTCACCGCGCTCGATGGCGTCCAGGTGCTCGCGGATCACCCGCAACGGAAGATAGTGGTCACGCTGCATCCGCAGCACGTAGGCCAGCCGCTCGACGTCGGCCGGGCTGAACTTGCGGTACCCCGAGGGCGTGCGCTGCGGCTCGACCAGGCCCTCCGCCTCCAGGAACCTGATCTTCGAGATGGTGACTTCGGGGAAGTCGTCCCGCAGGAAGGCCAGCACCGCGCCGATGCTCAGCAGCTCGTCGCCGCCGCGCCGTCGGCCGCCCCCGGCAGGCCGGTCCGGACGGACCGGCTGCCTGGGGGCCGCGACCACTCCCCGCGTGCCCTGGTCCGTCTGCGGACCGGACGACACGGGGGTGGCCGCCCCGAGAGATGAAGGGGTATTCGTACTCACTCGGGCTCCTGCCGACGTTGGTTTCAGTACCCCCGGTGGTGGCTGGCGAAGAACACCAGCCGGTACTTCCCGATCTGCACCTCGTCGCCGTTGTTCAGCGGCACCTCGTCGATCCGCTCCCGGTTGACGTACGTGCCGTTGAGGCTGCCCACGTCGGCCACGGTGAAGCCGCCGCCGGGCGTCCGGCGGAACTCCACGTGCTTGCGCGAGACGGTGACGTCGTCCAGGAAGATCTCGCCCTGCGGGTGACGGCCGGCCGTGGTCTTGTCCGAGTCCAGCAGGAACCGGCTGCCCGAGTTGGGGCCGCGCTGGACGATCAGCAGGGCCGTGCCCGGCGGCAGCGCGTCGATCGCCGCCAGCACCTCGGCCGACAGGGCCGGCGTGGCGCCGGTACCGGTCGTGGTGTTGGGGTCGTAGGACTCCAGGCCGGAGATCGAGATGGTCGACGTGGTCTCCGCCGCCCCCTCGGGCAACGCACCGCCGCGCAGCGCCGTACCGCAGTTGGAACAGAAGCGGGCCGCGGCCGGGTTCTGGTTGCCGCACCTGGGGCACGGAGTGGGGCCAGCCATGTTCACAGCCTCCTGGCGCGGCACACCCGACGGGTTGTGCCCGGCGTACGGATCCGGGGCAAACCCTCCACCAGAGGTTGAGGGTCCTGACGGGAAACCTATGCGCGGCGCGCCGGAGGGGTCAACCGACGCGCCGTAGCCCGCCGGATTCCCCGCGAACTGCTGGTTGGCGCCGTCCCGGAACAGAGGCCGCTCCGCGTACTCCACCCCCTCGGGGGCAGGGCGCATGCCCGGCACGGCGGGCTCTTCGTCGGCCCGGCGGTGACGCGCGGTGGGTGCCTCGACGGCGGCCGCGTCACGGCCCTTGTTACGACCGAACAACTTCGAGAAGAAACTCACGGGCGAATCCCCTTGCGTGTGACAGACCCGCCCGCGGGGCAGGGTGAGAACCTCGGACAGGCTGCGGGCCCGGTCTCGGACCGGGCCGGCTGGAGTGGTACTCCGACGTGTGGTGCTCCGGTATGTGCTGGTGTGGACCAGTCTCGCCCACGCGGCGACGACCCCCCGCACCGGGGGCCGCCCGCAGGTGAGGGGCCGTTCGGCCGGTGCCCCGTCACTTCGGAGCCGGCTTGGCGTACTGCGGCGTCTTCAGATCGACGAGGGCGTCGACGACCACCTTCTGCTGCTGGGAGATGGTCGCCCTGGCCTGATGACTCTCCAGGGTACGGACCACACCTCCCGGGATGTTCAGCGCGGGTGTGAGGTCCTGCGGGTTCCCCACGACGGTGAAGCGATAGGGCTGCGAGACCTTCTTGCCGTCGATCTGCACACCGCCACCGGACAGGTCCGTGAAGTAGGTGTTGACCACCACGCGCACATCGTTGATCTGAATCGCCTCCGCCCCCGCCGCTCGGAGTTCCTGCAGGGTGTCCAGCAGCATATCCGCCTTCACCTGCCCTTGGGGATCATCGACAGTGAGTACGATGCCCGGACCAGTGGCTTTGACGGTTCCCGCGAGCACACCGAGTTCCGTCACCTTCTTCCTGGTCTGTTCCTGGGCTTCCTTGGCCTGGTTGGAACTGTTCTCCAACTTGGCCAGGGACTGCTCCAGCTCCGCCTTCTCCTGTTGGAGACGCTGCTGACGGCCGTCCAGTTCGTCGAGGATCCGGACAAGATCCTCCTGGCGTGCGCCGCGCAGCTGGCTGTGGTGGTCGTTGGTCGAGCGGACCTGGATCGCCAGCGCCAGGCCGAGCGAGAACAGCAGCAGCGCCACGACCAGCTGGCCGCGCGACAGCCGCGGCGGCCAGAGCGCCGCCTTCAGCCTGCGCCGGCCCGCACCGCGGTCGGCGTCCCGCGGGGCGGGCGCCGGCTCGGCGGCCTCGGGCCCCTCCGACTCCGCCCCGGTCTGCGGTCCGGCCTGCGGTCCGGACTCTGACCCGGGCTGTGGTCCGGGCTCGGCTGCCTCGGCGGGCGCCGCCGCGACCTCCGGTTCCTCCACCTCAGCCTGAGGCTTCTGCTGCTCCCCGTCCGGCTTCCGCTCGGCCCCCTCGGTCTTCCTGACCTCCCCGGCCTGCGGACGCGCCGCCTCGACCGGTTCCGCCTTCTCATTCTCCTTCAACGGCTCCACCGGCTTCGCCGGTTCGACCGGATCCACAACCTCCACCGGCGCCGCAGGCTCCACCGGCGCCGCAGGCTCCACAGCCTCCACGGGCTCGGCGGGCGCCGCAGGCTCCACGGGCTCGACAGCCTCCACGGGCTCGGCGGGCTCCACAGCCTTCACGGGCTCGGCAGGCGCCGCGGCCTCGACGGGCCCGGCAGCCTCCGCAGGCCTCCGCAGCGGCTTCTCCACCGCCGGAGCCGTCTCCCGCTCCGCGCCGCCGTTCTCCCGCACGCCTTCTCCCGCCGCTCCGTCCCCGGTCTTCTCCTCCGCCGCCTCACCGCGGCCCGGCTCAGGCGCGGAAGACATGGCGCCTGATCGCAGCGGCGTTGGAGAAGATGCGGATACCCAGGACGACGACCACACCGGTGGACAGCTGCGAGCCGACCCCCAGCTGGTCCCCGAGGAAGACGATCAGCGCCGCGACCACCACGTTGGAGAGGAAGGAGACGATGAACACCTTGTCGTTGAAGATCCCGTCCAGCATCGCCCGGACACCGCCGAACACGGCGTCGAGCGCCGCCACCACCGCGATCGGAAGGTACGGCACTACGGCGTCCGGCACCTCGGGCTGGACGAAGAGTCCGACGACCACCCCGATCACGAGACCAAGTACGGCAATCACGGTCTGGCTGCTCCTGTCCCTGCGGTGGACGACCCGCTCGTGGTCGCCGTGGGCGAGTGGGCTGTGGTGGTCTTGGCGGAGCCGCTCGGCGTGCGCTTCCCGGAGCTCTGCGGGGTCGGCGTGGCCGACGGCGACGTGCTCGCGGAGGGGCTCGGCGACCCGCCGGACACCGCGGCGCTCGGGCCGGTGGCGGACGGGCTCGCCGACGGCGAGGGCTCCGGCGTGGCGGGCTGGGCGGTCCGCAGGGTGACGCCCACCGCCGCGGGCAGCGTCAGCTTCTTCTGCGCGGACAGCGTCGACTTGATGCCGTACTTCTCCTGCAGCAGACGCAGGTACTGGCCCGCCATGTTGTTCTCGAAGGCGCCGACCAGCTTGGGGCCGTCGCCGAGCGCCTGCACGCTGTAGGGCGGGACGAGCGGCCGGTTGTCCACCAGCACCGCCTCGCCCGCGGCCCGGATCGCCGAGAGTGCGGTGAGCCGCTGCCCGTTGATCGAGATGCCCTCGGCGCCGGACTCCCAGAGCCCGTTCACCACCAGCTGGAGGTCCCGGTCGCGCAGCCGGCCGCTGTTGGAGAACCCCTGCCCGGCGCGCGGATCGACGTTCCCGCCGGCGCCGGTACCGGCCGCGTCCTCCAGGACGAGCTTGACCCCCGGGCCGGTGACCTCGGCCAGGCCGACCGCGCCCGCCAGGGCGGCCGGGTCGCCGTCCCCCGGGGCCAGCGCCTGCTGCTGCGTACTGTCGACCTTCCGCCGCAGGTCCTGCACCTGCTTCTGCAGGCGGTCCGCCGACCCGTTGCTGTCGTTGATCCGGTGGATCAGCGCGTCGCGTTCCTTGGCGAGCGTCGGCTCCGCCTTGTGCGCGTTCACCGCGCCGACCGTCACCACCGCCCCCACCAGGGCCAGCCCGGCGCCCAGCGTCAGCAGGCCCCGGACCGTGCCGGGTATCCGGCTGTCGCGGTCACCGCCCCGCGCCGCGGCCGCCTCGGCGTAGCCCTCGTCCAGACCGTGGTCCATCACGTTGGTCAGCAAGGACATCGAGGCGTCCGGACGGTTGAACCGTCCGTTGCTGGCACTCGGCGTCGGCGTCGCTGGCATGCGGACCATCGTCCCACGTCGGCGGAGGGGCCTGTGCACTCCCCCTGACCTGCGCACTCACCAGAAGCGACGGATCACCATCAAGGCCTCCAAAACGGACAACCGGGCAATCGAGGGTCAGGCAGATCCGCGGACGAGCGGGGCGGGGCGGCGAGTGCCGCACCGCCCCGCCCTCCCGGAGTCGGCCGGGGATCACCCGGCGGTCACCGGCCGGCGCCGTCGACCACCGCCGCCCACTCGTCCAGCAGCGCCTCGGTCGCCTCGTCGTCCGGGCCCTCCGCCCAGAGGTGGGTGACCGCCTCGGCCGGGTCCGGCAGCACCAGCGTCCACCGGCCGTCCGCCTCGACCACCCGGACGCCGTCCGTGGTGTCGAGCCGCCGGTTGCCGGCCGCCTCCACCACCGAGCGCATGACCATGCCCTTCGCCGCCCACGGCGTCGCGATGTCCCGACGCCGGATGTGCGCCTGCGGGATGCGCGCGTCGATCTGGCTCAGCGTGAGCTGGGTCCGGGCCACCAGCCCGACCAGCCGGACGAACGCCGCCGCACCGTCCAGCACACCGCTGAACTCGGGGACGACGAAGCCGCCGCGCCCGTCCCCGCCGAACACCGTGCCCTCGGTGGCGGCCGCCTTGGCCAGGTCGTCCGGCGTGGTCGTGGTCCAGATGACCTGGGTGCCGTGGTACGCCGCCACCTGCTCGGCGATCCGCGTGGTGGTCACCGGCAGCGCGACCTGCCCGCTGCGGCGCTCGGCCGCGACCAGGTCGAGCAGCACCAGCAGCGCCCGGTCGTCGTCGATTACCCGGCCCAGCTCGTCCACGAAGGCCACCCGCTCGCCCACCGGGTCGAAGCGCACGCCGAAGGCCGCCCGGGAGGACGCCACCAGCTCGCCCAGCCTGGCCAGCCCCGCCCGGCGCTCCTCGGCGTCCTCGGTCGGCCGTGACTCGTCCAGCCCGCTGGAGACGGTGAGCGCCTCCACCCCGAGCCGGCCGAGGATGCTCGGCAGAACGAGCCCGGCACTGCCGTGCGCGGTGTCCACGACCACCTTCAGCCCGGCCTCGCGGACACCCGTGGTGTCGATGGTCCGCAGCAGGTTGCCCGCGTAGGAGTCGAACACGCTGGACGGGAAGGTCAGGTCGCCGATCTCTCCCGGGAAAGCGCGCCGGTACTCCTGGCGCGCGTAGACGCGGTCCAGCTTGCGCTGCCCGGCCTGCGAGAGGTCGGCGCCGCGCTCGTCGAAGAAGAGGATGTCCAACGAGTCCGGCACCCCGGGCGTGGTCCGCAGGAAGATCCCGCCGGCGCTCCCCCGCGCGGTGTGCTGCCGGGCCACCGGCATCGGCACGTTCTCGAGGTCGCGGACGTCGATCGCGCTGGTCTGGAGCGCCGAGATCATCGCCCGCTTGAGCGCACGCGCACCACGCGAGTGGTCACGCGCGATGGTGACGGTCGCCCCCTTCTTCAACGTGGTCGCGTACGCGCCCGCCAGCCGCACGGCCAGCTCGGGCGTGATCTCGACGTTGAGGATGCCCGAGACGCCGCGCAGCCCGAAGAGGTGCTCCTGGCCGCGGGACTCCCAGATCACCGAGGTGTTGACGACCGCGCCGGCCTCGATGGTCTTGAACGGGTAGACCCGGACGTTGGCGGCGATGATCG
Organism: Kitasatospora sp. NPDC022785; assembly: GCF_055561295.1. Lineage (NCBI taxonomy): Bacteria > Bacillati > Actinomycetota > Actinomycetes > Kitasatosporales > Streptomycetaceae > Kitasatospora > Kitasatospora sp. NPDC022785. The sequence goes on from NZ_JBVHHB010000011.1 coordinate 242,367, forward strand.
ACTCCTCGCCGATCAGGCACTCGTCCCCGATCACCGCTCCGTCCTCGATCCGCGCGGCCCGCATCACATCGGTGTTCTTCCCGACCACGCACCCCCGCAGATTGCTCTGCGGCCCGACGTAGACGTTGTCGTGGATGACCGCCCTGTGCAGGAAGGCGCCGCGCTTCACGACGACATTGCTGCCGAGCACGGTGTGCTCACGGATCTCCACGCCGGCCTCGACCTTGGCGTAGTCCCCGATGTACAGCGGCCCGCGGAGCACCGCCTCCGGGTCCACCTCGGCCCCTTCGGCCACCCAGACGCCCGGAGAGATCTCGAACCCGTCGAGCTCGACGTCGACCTTGCCCTCCAGGACGTCCGCCTGGGCCTTGCCATAGCTCTCGTGGGTGCCCACGTCCTCCCAGTAGCCCTCGGCCACGTACCCGTAGACCCGCTTGCCCTCCTTGAGCAACTGCGGGAACACGTCGCTCGACCAGTCGACGGACTCCCCCGCCGCCACGTAGTCGAAGACCTCGGGTTCCATGACGTAGATCCCGGTGTTCACCGTGTCGGAGAAGACCTGCCCCCAGGTCGGCTTCTCCAGGAAGCGCTCGACGCGGCCCTCGTCGTCGGTGATCGTGATGCCGAACTCCAGGGGATTCGGCACTCGGGTGAGACAGACGGTGACCAGTGCGTTCTTACTACGGTGAAACTCGATCAATTCCGAGAGGTTGAAGTCGGTCAGCGCGTCGCCGGAGATCACCAGAAAGGAGTCGTCCTTGAGCGCGTCCTCGGCGTTCTTGACACTCCCCGCAGTGCCCAGCGGCGTCTCCTCGTTCGCATATGTCAGATGCATACCCAACTCTTCGCCGTCACCGAAGTAGTTCTTGACCAGCGAGGCCAGGAACTGCACGGTGACGACGGTGTCGGAGAGGCCGTGCCGCTTCAGCAGCCGCAGCACGTGCTCCATGATCGGGCGGTTGGCCACGGGAAGCAGCGGCTTCGGCATACTGGAGGTCATCGGGCGGAGTCGGGTGCCTTCGCCCCCTGCCATTACAACGGCTTTCATTACGGGTGCGTCCTCCTTCGCGGTGGTGGACCTGCAGGTCCATCAAACCGTTCCAGAGGTTCTCTACCCGGAAGATATCGTCCGACGCACCGTGTCGCCGTGGGACTTCTCTCAGATCGCGTCTCAGACTGTGGACGCCGAGGAGGCCGAGACGCCCCGGACGATCTGTCGCGCCTGCACCGCGTAAAGAATGGCGGCCCACCAGTAGAGCGTGGTCCCCCACCAGATGAAGGCCCAGCTGACGACCTCGGCCGGCCGTGCGATCCAACTGTCGCCGGTGCCCAGCAGCAGAAGCGGAAACGCGTACATCAGATTGAACGTCGCGGCCTTCCCCAGGAAACTCACCTGCAACGGCCCGTAGCCGTGCCGGTTGAGAATGGGAAGCAGCGCCGCGATAAACAGTTCACGGGCCAGCAGGATCGCCGTGAGCCACCACGGCAGGATCTCACGCCAGGTCAGACCGACCAGCGTGGACAGCACATAGAGACGGTCCGCCAGCGGGTCGAGCAGCTGGCCGACCCGGCTGATCTGTCCCCACCTTCGGGCCAGCTTTCCGTCCAGGTAGTCACTGATGCCACTCAGCATCAGGATCAGCAACGCCCAGCCGTCATTGTTCGGCCCGCCGAAAACCGGCCAGAGAATCAGCCAGAGGAACAGCGGAACACCGACCAGCCGGCCCATGCTCAGCAGGTTGGGGATGGTGAGGACGCGATCGGTCTGGACCCGCGTCTCCTGGACCTCCACCCGGGGGCCTCCTGTACCGTATGACGACTTTGCACGTTGACCTTACAACAGAAAAGCCCCCGTCCGGTTCCCCGGCGGGGGCTTCTCTCGAAGAATTGTTCGGCGGCGTCCTACTCTCCCACAGGGTCCCCCCTGCAGTACCATCGGCGCTGTGAGGCTTAGCTTCCGGGTTCGGAATGTAACCGGGCGTTTCCCTCACGCTATGACCACCGAAACACTATGAAACTGTCGGCCGCACCCATACCGTGACCAGGCATGGGGGTCGTTGTTTCAGAACAACACAGTGGACGCGAGCAACTGAGGACAAGCCCTCGGCCTATTAGTACCGGTCAACTCCACCCCTCACAGGGCTTCCATATCCGGCCTATCAACCCAGTCGTCTACTGGGAGCC